>JACMNL010000103.1 GCA_014378525.1 Bacteriovorax sp. | reverse complement strand
CCAGGATGGGGCCTGGTCTTAAAATCTAGGATAAATTTCCGAAGTTCAGTATGGGATGAACTTCTTACTCATTTAATCGGTTATTATGGATAATACTTTAGCAAATAGTTCAAACATCTTTAAATTAAAGTGGAAGTTCTTTACTTTCCGCTTGGTTAGCTATTTTTCATTCCTGTTAATCCCCGTCTACGTCCAAAAAGGCCTAGAACTTCGCCCTATTGCTCTCGCCGGTTTGATGACTCTTTATATACTCTTCATCGTGAGCCAGTGGTTCCTTCTTGGTAAAGAGATCGATCACCGCTTAAAAATTTATTTCCGAGTGAATTCGTCCATCGATAGAATTGTTTATCGATTGCTTCTGGGAATGTTCTTTTTTATTCTCTTATTTAACCTGATCAATTTCCTCGAGGCCCGATGGGTTTATAACAGTTACTGGATTACCTGGATTGTTCTTGGGATTTTTTATTCGTGGCCCACTCGTGGAAAAATTATTCAGGAATCAGTGTCATCTAATTTCGGTGAATTTAAATTCCTCGATCGTTTTGAAAAAACTCTCGTTGCATTGATTCTTTTGATGTTCGTGTTTTCTATTCCAGAGCTTCCTCCACAAGTGAATGTGGATATGTTGAAATTATATTTTGATCCACTGGAAAAAATAGGGAATCCGCTATGGAATTTCCTGATCGTTAATTATTATCCTTTCAAGGCCTATCCGGGACTTTTCCGTTTAGCATGGAGTCTGCATTTTTATATTGTAGGCCTTGGACTTTTTCTTTTAGTCTTCTACGCGTTCCTCCGATTTTTTGTTTCAAGAAGACTCTCACTTCTTGGTGTGTTCGCATTAATTTCTTCATGGTCATTCAGCAAAACATTAACAGCGAATGTTGAGTTTTCCATGCTCACAACATACTCACTCATCTGGATCTGGACACTGCTGTGGGTAACGAAAAGTTCGACTTATAGAGCAGGACTATTTCTCGGGCTTGTAAGTTATTGGGGAGCACTGTTAAATCCAAGTTACTCGATCCTGGTTTTTTTCCAGATCGGTCTACTTTATACTTTCTTTTTAAAAGACCGTACGGCCTGGTATAAACGCCAGCTGCTTCGATACGCACTCTTTGGTATTGTGCTGACACTTCTGCATCTGTTTACCCATCTCGACCTTCTGGATGATTTCCATACCATTGACTGGTCATTTGCAATTCAGATCGCTAAAGAAATTGATCGCAAGGGATTTTTCATTCTGGCCATTTTTGGATTCATTGTGGCATTGATGAAAACTTATTTTTCAAAACCTCAATTCATGAAAGATTTTCAGATAGAAAAACAAAGTTTGAACATTGTTTTACTCTCGTACTTTATATTTATTGCACAGTCACTTTTCTGGGACGATTCACTCGTCAGTGGCTTTGGTACAATGTGGATGCTGGCCTTCTTAAGTCTTATTCCGCTCGAGCTTATCTTTCAATCTCTTAGCCGGGTACGTTCACGTCGTAACATGATTTATGTGATGTACATCCTGATTTGTCTTCTCGATTCCCACTTCGAGGGACGCGTGAAACTATTTGTTAAGATTTTTAACAGTTAATTAACAAAATTTTTTTTTGATTTGTGCTACAATTTCACTAAGCCTTACACAATGATGTGTTTGAGCCGCCGTGGAGTCTTAATGTTTAGATCAGGACTGACTAAAGGGATTTACGAAAACTTTTTACGCACGCATCACCTGAACCGATCTGAACTAGAAGCCGCCCCATTTATCTTTGTTGACCCATCTACAGGACAAGTAAAATTTCTTACCAATCTCATGAGCTCTAACGAGTATGGGAATGAGATCTTTGCTGTGTCGATTGTAAGTGGCGGCGACGTAGAAGTTCTCTCGACAGAGAACTATTAAAACTTAAACCAGATTTGGTTTAGGTATTATGGTCTTTTCATTGGGCGATTCATTCGCTTGTGGAAGGTATACTTCTCAAAAATGCATTCTTACATCATCTCTCACAATATAATACCCGAGTGACAATTTTTTGACCCTTTGTTAATAACTACGTTGTTTCTAGGGCATTTCTCCCTTAATTAAATGGCAAGTGATTAGTTCATGTGAATATCACCCCTAACTCACTAAAATAATGAAATAGAAAAAAGGTAATTTTTGTGATGAAATTGCTAAGCTTAAAACCAAATTGTGGATAACTTCGACATATTTGTTGATAAAATATTCGAGTCAACTAAATTAAGTTAAAAAAAGTAAGTTATTTTGATTGTGCAAGGTGAAATCTCATGAAAAACATTCAGTCTGAAGTTATTCTTATGTTGACAGAAAAACTAAGTAATTTATTTGGCCCAAAAGCTAATGCTGCAATAGCTTCAAATTTTAAAAGTGATAACTCAATTGTCACAGAAATCGATTTATTCGTTTCAACTCTCTTAAAAGAAAAATTAAAAGCACATCCAGAATTTAATTTTTATAATTTTTTCAGCGAAGAAGAGTATGACCAGTTGATTTTTCCCTGCGCGATTCTCGATCCTATCGACGGCACACGTGAGTTAGTCAAAGGACGTGCAGAATGTGCAGTTTCATTAGCGCTGATGAAGTCATCTGATCTTAGTGACCCTTCAAATTACGGCTGGCTTTACAACCCGTTTAGCGGATTCAGTCTCGACAGCAGTGTTCCTTTTGTTGCAAGCAACGATAAATCAAAACAAAAAGTTCTGGGAATGGTTTCGCGCTCTGAATTTGAAAAAGGCTATTTTAATAACTTCATCAATATTGATCCGCGAATTGAAATTACTCCCCGAGGAAGTGTCGCTTTCAAGCTGGGACTTCTTGCAAGTGGTGGATGCGAATTTGTTTTAAGTTTAAGTCCAAAAAATATCTGGGATATTGCCGCTGGAACAATTCTTTGCGCTCAACGTGGAATTAAACTTTATCAAAATGGCGTCGAGATAAAACATCTGGATGAAGTTTTAGTAAAAGGAATTTTAATGTGGGCACCGGAAGAGCTGGCGGAAGACCTGTGGACTAAGTTCAAAAATGAAAAAAAGAGCTAAAAAACTTTTCTGTTCAGTCTAAATCCGTACTCCGGTTGTATGAAGTGGTTCAGTCTTCAACAACCGGAGAAAAAATGGATTACAAAAAACTTATCAATTTATCTGTACCTCTTTTAATCACCGGCGAAACCGGCACGGGAAAATCTGTGCTCGCCAGAAAGATATTCGATCAGTCTTATGTTCATCGTGAAAAATTTCTTACAGTTCATCTCGCAAGTCTTAAAGAAGAGCTTCTTGAAAGTGAATTATTCGGCCACAAAAAAGGAGCATTCACTGGCGCAGTTGAAATGCAGAATGGATATTTAAAAGATGTGGGAACTGGCACGCTTTTTCTCGATGAAATCGGTGAGCTTTCGCTCGATTCGCAGAAAAAGCTTCTCTATCTGCTTGAAGAGAAAAAATTCACACCTATTGGCTCGACTGTTGTGCAGGAATTCCGCGGACGAATCATCATGGCCACTAACCGCAACCTGGAAAAAATGGTAAACGAAGGTTTATTTCGCGAGGATCTTTATTACCGTATAAGTGTTTTTAAAATTGAACTTGAGACTCTCGCGGCGAACAAGGAATTACTTAAAGAATCCATTAAAAATACTTTCTTCGAATTGAAATCCAGATATAGAAAACATCAGTGTACACTCCCTCATTCGACACTTGATTACCTCACAGGTCTGGAATGGAAGGGAAACTTCAGAGAATTAAAAAACACTCTCGAGTTCGCCGTCGTCATGAATGAAAAAAATATTCTGGAGATTTCAGACTTTCCGTCGAAGATTTCAAAAGCACCGGCACTTACTGAGGATTTTATCAGCGGGTTTCCTGAAAATTTTAATGCCAGCCTGGAGCGATTTGAAGAGATGTACCTGAAGTCCATGTTTCACAGGCATGGAGGCAAGGTCAACGAGACGGCGAGACGCCTGGGAATGAGTAAAACAACCCTTATTCATAAGGCTAAAAAATACCAGATAAACACTCTGAAAATCAGGGCAGATAACAGCGAGGTGGCTGCGTAAAAAATACAATTGCCGGGGAGTTTCATTGACAATTGCCTGTTATGAGAGCAAAAAACGCTTAATTTAATTGTTCTCGGGGAAATTCAAAATGAAAAATGCAATGGTCGCCTTAGGTGGAATGTTGATGTCTTTTCAAGTCCTGGCTTCAGGTTCAGTTTTGATCAATGGGAAAGAAGTAAAGTCGCAGGATCACCTGCACACTATGCTTGCTAAACAATTAAACTTCTCGACTCATTACGGGAAAAATCTTGATTCGCTTTACGAAGAACTAAGCAGTGACTACGGCGGACAAACAATTATTAAAATTAAATCCCTGAGCATTTTGCGATCTAAACTAGGAGTTGATTACACAGACGCCTTAATTGCAGCGATCCGCGATGCTTCTGATGACAATCCGAAACTAGTTCTTCTTGTTGAGTAATAATCATGACGTTTAAAGTAAAAGATCATTTTTTCCATAAAGCTAAGAAAGAAAATTTTCTGGCCCGCTCTGTATATAAGCTTGAAGAAATCGACGAGCGTTTTAAAATCTTAAAGAAAAACGACAACGTCATCGACCTTGGTTATCACCCGGGTTCGTGGATCCAGTACACATCAAAGAAAGTTTTACCCGATGGGGTGGTAATTGGTGCCGATGTACGCGATATAAACAAAACATTATTGAACATAAAAAATGTCCGATTATTTCAAAAAGATGTACTCACAATTGAGACGATGGAAGAGCTTGGAGTATCGGACCAGTTTGATGTGGTCCTATCAGATATGGCCCCAAATACTACAGGGATTCAGTCAACTGATCAGGCCAGGTCTTTAAATTTAGTAGAGATGGTTTTCTTTTTATTACCAAAATTTTTAAAGCCTGGCGGAAATGTTGTCGTAAAAGTTTTCGAAAGCAACGATGCCCAGCTGTTTTTGAAGGAACAAAAAAAGAATTTTTCTGAGTTTCACTATCTCCGACCAAAATCTACCAGATCAGTTAGCAAAGAATATTTTGTCATTGGGAAGAATTTTAGGCCATAATAGTAGTTCACCCGCCCCCTGCAACCAAGATGGTTATTAAACATGGATAAGTTTAAAAAGAAGAACAGTAAGTTTGCCTTAATCGTAATAGCAACAGGCCTTTGTGTATTCATTGGCGGAAATGCGATCAACATTTTTCAAGGTAAGTTTAACAACTCAATTAAGGCAGCTGAGGTCGTAAAAGAACCTGCAGTCAGTGCTGCTCAAATGATGCCCGCCGATTTGAAGCTTTCAATCGACAGAGCGTTTATGACAGCTCACGACTGGCCTTCTACAATCGACATCGGAAAGAAAAAAGCAAAGATTGAATACAATTTTGATCCGGACCTTGATTCGTATATTAAAAAACTTTTAAAGTCGTATCGCTCTGACTACTGCACAGTAACCGTTATAGATAACGAAACAGGTGAAGTACTGGCAGCTGTAGGTCTTGAAGGTAAAACGAATAACTTCGATACAAATTTAGTTTTAACAGCGACTCACCCGTCAGCTAGTTTAATTAAAATGGTAACGGCAGCTGAACTTCTGCAAAATACAAAAGTCACTCGCGAAACATCGTTTGATTTCCGCGGAAGAAGTACAACTCTTTTTAAATATCAGTTAAACGAATCTGCCAACAGCCGTTGGGATAAATCACAGACATTCGAAACAGCTTTCGCAAAATCGAATAACGTCATTTTCGGTAAAGCAGCAATCGCCAACATCAACAACGATAAATTAATTCATATGGCAGAGAACTTCGGTTTCAATCAGCCGATCGTTCAGGAATTTAGTTTTCTTCAATCACACATCGCTATTATAGATACAGATGATTTCGGTCTTGCTGAACTTGCTTCAGGATATAACGATACAACTGTTATTTCTCCACTTCATGCTGCCATGATGGCCTCTATTGTTGCCAACAACGGTATTATGAGAAATCCAAAAATCATTGCAAAAGTTACTGACGCTGCAACAGGCGATACGATCTGGGAAAATACCATGATCGAAAAACGCGTTCTTTCTGCTGAAACATCTACACAGATGCAGGAGATGATGGGCGGAACTGTTGATGGTGGTACTGCGAGAAAATCATTCCGCAAAATGAACAACGGTTATAAAAACGCACTTGATATCGGTGGTAAAACTGGAAGTATTACGGGTGGAACTCCATTCGGAAAACGCGACTGGTTTGCTGCATTCGCAATCCCTCGCGACAATGAGCGCGGTAAAGGGATTTCGATCAGTGTCATGAACGTTAACGTTAAAAGATGGCACGTAAAATCGACAATGCTTGCTAAAAACATTATTGAGTATTATTACAATAATGTACGTCCGGTACCTATCACTATGGTGAAGATGCCGAGAATGGCTTCAGAGAGACGCGGCAGAAAAATAAGAACCTACCGTAGAGGTATTGCCAGTAGTAGCTCGAAAGAAAAAAAAAGCACAAGCAGAAGATATAAAAAAGTAATAAAACGTGAAATAGGTAAACGAAATGAGCGAACAAACGCCACCATCTGAACAACAACCTGATCCTCTTGCTGAAGTTAACAAAAGCAACGAAGCAGATCAGAACAAAAAACAAAAATTAATTAAAGAAGTGAAGTCGATCGTAATAATCATTATTGCGGTCCTTACTTTTCGTTCAGTATTTTTCGAACCATTCAGAATTCCTTCTGGATCAATGATTCCAACTTTGATGATCGGTGACTTTATTCTCGTGAATAAATTTGCTTATGGCTTTAAAGTACCATTCACTGATGTTGTTCTTGGCGATAAAAGTTTTGACCCGATTTATTTGATCAACAGAGAAGGGCCTAAAAGAGGTGATGTTGTTGTTTTTAAATATCCAAAAGATCTTTCTGTTAACTACATCAAGCGTGTAGTGGGTCTTCCTGGTGATACACTTGAAATCAGAAATAAAGTTGTTTACATCAATGATAAACCTATTGAGCCTAAAGAGTTCGACGGAAAAAAGATCATGGATGATATGGATGATAAGTTCAAAGGTTATAACTTAAAATTCTATAAAGTTAAGACAGGTGAAGTTGAGCACGTCATTCAGCAGGACAATGATAACTATTATAAAGTTGATTTCGATAAAGTAACTGTTCCGAAAAATAGTTATTTTGTTATGGGTGATAACAGAGATTTTTCTTACGATGCACGTTACTGGGGATTCGTATCTCATGAGCAGATCAAAGGTAGAGCTATGTTCGTTTGGTTCTCGCTGATTTTCCCTTTCGGAGAAAACCCGGCGAAGTTCAGACCATGGCGAATCGGAACTCCAATTAATTAAATAAAAATTTTCGTACAACCATCATTGCCTTCGATGTTTTCCCATCGAAGGTCGCGGTGTTCTTTCTTCAGATAAGTTCTCAACCAGTTTTTAAGAACGCCATCCCCGTGTCCATGAATTATTGTAACGAATGGTATTTCACCAGTGATAACTTCATCGATTGATTGCTCAGCGATCTTCTGAAACTCTTCCAGCCTCATTCCTCTGCAATCGACTTCGATATCGCCACTCACCGCTTTATGTACGTTAATTGTGATTCGGGGGATTTTAGGTTTAACACCGGAAGCGTATCTTAACGAGTCAGCTTTAACCCAGACAGAAAGAGCGCCATGCTGGATCTGCACTTCTTTTTTTCTCGGATTTACATTTTGAACTTTGACGTTCTTTTTAGCAGTAAGCGAGAACACTGTATCGTCAGGACTAATGTCTTCAAACTTAATATGTGCCATATGTGCGTAAACATTTTTCGGGTCTTCGACATTTTTTCTTTCTGGTGCTTCTTTGATTAGCGCTGACTGAATATCTGCCATCTCATTGTTGAGACCGCGGCGGTTATTAATTTTTCCGCTCTTTACTTCAGTTAAGAAGTTTTCTGCTTTATCGAAAAGTGATTTGATCTTTTTCGTGTATTCATTGAGGATCTTTTCTCTTTCGAGATAAAGAGTTCCTTCCATTGAAGATTTTTGATTTTTTAATTCAATATTGAGTGCACGGTTGTTGATTAAAAGTTTATCGAGGTCGATTTTCTTTTGTGAAAGTTCCTGAAGGAGAGTTTCGTACGTCACCTGTTTTTTATCCAGCAATTCCTTGGCGCGCTCACTGATTTCTGTTTTTAAGCCGTACTTCTCTGATAAATTGTCGAAGATCTTGAAGGCAAGTGAACTTCCCGGCTCACCCAGAATTAATTTATAAGTCGGGCGGTTTAAATCAAAGTCATATCCAACGTGAGCTGAAACATAATCACCGCGAGAGTGCATAAACGTTTTCAAAACCTGATGGTGAGTCGATAGTACGACTTTCGAATTTGATCTGTAGTGAACTTCATCAAGAAAAGCAATCGCAAGAGCAGAAGCTTCTTCAGATGATGTGGAATTGAAAATCTCGTCGATGATAATTAAATTCAGAGGACCGAGAGATTTTAAAAGCTCTAAATAGTACTTTGATTCAGAAGCAAAAGAGCTGAGACCTTCTGCAAGATTCTGGTGGTCATGACTGAAATAATAAAGATCCGGCACAGGGTGAATATCTGCCTGAATCGCAGGGACATAAAGTCCAAGGTGAACCATGAGTACAGAAAGTGTCAGTGATTTTAGTGCAACTGTTTTACCACCAGTGTTCGGGCCGGAAATAATAAGACCTTTGTGAGTTGAGTTTAAAACGATATTGTTTTTAACCGGATGCTTGAGCAGCGGATGATAAACACCATTTAATTCAAAATAAAATTTCTCATTGAGTTTTGGTTTTGCAAGACCGAGTTTCGTCGAATATGTGGCCTTTGTGTTTAGCCAGTCGAGTTCGAGAACAAACTGAGACATTATTACAAATTCATTGGTAAAGGCATGAACGACCTTACTTAATTCAATCGTAAGCTTTAGAATCATAGATTCTATTTCTGAAAGAAGGTGAATTCTTTTATTTCCTTTTTCTCTTACTTCGTAAGGCTCTACAAAAAGTGTCATCCCACTTTGAGATCTGCTGACAATCGGGCCAAGTTCAGAATTGTATGAGTCGGATCTGACAGCTAAAACATAGCGGTCATTGATAATGTCATAACTATCGAGCTGAAGTTTTGAAGAATAAAGATCAGTCTTGGCCGTTTTTTGAATTGAGATTCTCAAGTCATTTTCGAGAGCCAGAACTTCAGCGTAAAGTTTTTTTAAAACCGGGTGACGCTCGTAAGAAACGTTACCGTTATAGTCTACGAAATCCCTCAGGGGATTAACGAAAGTTCTTTTAATTTTTGTAATTGTATTGGCTTCAATGGAAAAATCTTTTTCAAAAGATAAATTCCTGAACATTGGCCAACATTCCTGATAGCTCTCAGCAATTTGTGCTAAAAAATGCAGTTCACGGGCTTCAAAGAATTTTCCCTTGGAAATATCGGGGATTAAACTGAATGACGATTCTTCATCCGGTAAAAGGCGAAGTTTAGAATTGAAAGTCAGACTATAATCATCGTAATTTTTTAAATAATCTTCGAGAAGATTCAAGTCATTTTGAATTTCAGATATAGTGCGCGCGACCGGAGAAGCACTCAATTTTCCTCTCGTTAATTCAAAATGTGATAAACTGGAAATGTCAGCAGTTAATAGTGACCAGTCGAGGAGCTCGAGAGCTTCGGAATTACCATTTAGAAGATTAAGGGCCATGATACAAACTCACCAACAATTATTAACAACTTCTGAAGAATATAACACTCTCTTCTCGAAAAATGAATTTTATCCCCTTCAAAAGGCCTACACAACACCGCATTTTTTAGTTTTAGGTCTGCGCTTTCCCGGAAGAAATGTTGCCCTGTATATCGGACGCGGAAATCAGTACGAAGGAATTTTTGTTTCAGATAAATTTCCGCCATCTTATCTTCGTGTGCAGGATCGTTTACTGGACTATGCAAGAAAATATTTAGTCGGTACTCGTCTTGGAAAAATGGAAGTTGATGAAAAGCACTTTCTCGCACTTTTTCATTTTAAAAATGAACATACAGACAACTCTTTTGCATTTGGATACAAAGACCGGCAGCTGTTTTTTGTGAAACAAAATAAAGAAGAAATTTATACGAGCTGGAATGGTGAAACATCGAGCGGAAAAACAATTCCGGATTTAGTCGATACTTTACTGGGTGGGAAACCAACAGTGGGAATTGAAAAATCTTCCAGCTGGACACTCGAACAGTATTTTACCGATGAGCAAAAAAAAGTAAGCGGAAAACCTCTGCAGAAAAAGAAAGAAAAGTTCCTGGAGAAAAAACTCAATAATATCTCTAATGATTTATCCAGCGCTGAAAAGTGGCAGTTGATTGAAGAGGATCTTCTTTCAGAGGATTTTGAATTCGATGAAGAACAGAATAATTTTCACGGTCATAAGGTTAAATTCGGTTCGCATTTAAATGTGTGGCAGAAACGCGATGTTGTTTTCGGGAAAGTTAAAAAACTTAAAAAAGCTGAAATCATTTTAAAGACAAGATTAAAAGAAACTGATGAAGAATTATCCAAAGTAAAAGTTGGTGAATTTGAATTTGAAGTTACGAAAGAAAAAGTAATAGCTCCCTTGTGGCAATCGAGTTCAGCTCCGAAAATAAAACACAATAGCGAACACAATGTAAAAAATTTCATGATCAAAAATCTTTACGGAACTATTTCTCTGGATGCTGAAAGTAACGACTGGCTTAGATCACAGGGATCAAAAGATCATTTCTGGTTTCATATTGAAGATTACCCTGGTGCACATTGTATGGTTAAAACGGATGATATCGGACTGCTTAGTGGAGAAGATTTGTCGGCCATTGCTTCAATGTTACGCGACTATTCTCAATTGGAAATAACTGTTATACCCGTGATGTACAGTCAACTAAAGAACGTAAAGGGTTTAAAAGGCGCTCAAGGAAAAGTTACTGTTAAAAAGGCGAAGTATTTACGATGCAATTATGTGAGCTGGAAAGAAATAATTACCATAGGGTAGGCCCTGATTGCAGGCCACGCCAGCTCTCTATAGAATAGATATTATATTTAGGGGTTTAAAAAATGAAACATTTCTTCTTATCAATTATATCAATCGCCACTTTGCTGGGCGCGACCAATCTTTGGGCCGTGGAAAAGATTGAAGAAGTCGAACAATATGAGATCAGAAGTTATGATCCACAAAAAAGTGGTCTTAACGATTTAGTATTTGAAGCCCGCATTGATAACCTTACTGAGATTTTAAATAAGACAGGTACTTTTGGAAAATTGATCGATGTTTATTTTAAAATTTACTGGCTCTCACCTTCACAATATAAAATTGAAGTCATGGGATTGCCCAAAGGATTTCCTGAAGTTCGGAGTGATTTAAGTGACCTTATTAAAGGCAAACTTGAATTCATCATTCCTGAAAAATTTTCTGAAAAATTCAAAGGCTATAGCTTAAAAGCTGAACCGGTTGCCGACGGTAAATTAATCAGAGCGATTGATGATACATATACAATGGCAGTTCCCGAAGTGGATATGGTTTTCGATACATCAGGAAAGTTAAAGACGGTTGAAACAAAAGCAACTTATTCAAATGTAAAAACAGAATTTTTCCAGTCACCGAAAGCTTGGAGTGCGGGAAAACTGGTTATGGATAAAATAGTGACAACAAGTAAGCAGGGTGCAACCTCAATGCTAACAACTAACACTGTTGATTATGTAACTGTAAGCGGAATGGGATTCCCATCGAAAGTAACGATCAAGAACGTGGCAGAAACAATAGTACCTGCCACTAAAAAAGATAAAGAGAAAAAAGTTAAAAATGAATCAGGTACAATTGTTAAGTTTTCTAAGTATGAAGTGAATACAGGTAAGGCGAAACGCTTTATGACTGAGGGAACGAGAAGTTAAGGAAGTAATTTGAAATTTAGAATTAAGCACATTCAAATTTATTTTATGGCAGCTTTATTGCTGTTTACATTCTCATGTTCAAAACAAGAGTCTCCCGATATCGAAAGCAGTGAAGTCCGCACTCAAAGTGAGGTCGACAGACTGGAAGCTTGTAGTGCTGTTAACTTTAATAAAGGTGTATTGCTTCACCTGAATATGCTTCTTCTTTTTAAATGTACTCAATGGGATGAACAATTTCCGAAAATGTACCAGGGGATCAAGAGAATCTCCAGTGCTTCATGGGATCATTTCATGGCGCCGATTGATAAAGAATTCGTAGAGAATCTTTCACGTCGTGACCGCGTATTCAAAAATATTCATGATCTGGATGCAAAAAATGGCCTTGATGACTTAAGCCGTGTTCTTGTCGCACTTAATGAAACAAATTTTTTCGATTCTGTTAAAGCTATGTTTACTTGCGTGGATGATCCGGCCAGTGAACTTTGTAAGGATAGAAATGCAATTCCTGCAAAAAAATCACTGAAAAATATTATTAAGCTGATTGATACAAGCCCTGATTCGATAGACCGTGCTTCAAGCTTCATAAAAGCATTGAATGTTGCCATTGGAACAAATGAAGAAAAACTGAGAACCGAAGTTAATAAGTTTTTAAAAGATCCGGTCTTTATCGATTTTCGCTTAAGACTAGTTGATGCAGTTTCTAAAAAAGTTCAGACAGGTTTAACTAAGGATGACCGTGTCTTTATGAGCCAGCTTTTACTTACGGGATCTAGGTCAGGTAATCCATGGATCTATACATGGATTCATGATGTAAAAATGACCCGTGATAAATTCAGAGACCTGGTTGAGTATCCGATTCTGGCAAACCCTGCTTTTGTGGGAGAGATCAAAGGTTTAAAACAAGCTTATGATGACGGGTTTAATTGCACGATTAAAAATACGATGGATCCTAACGAGCTTTTAAATTTTGATTTTAAAACGCATCTCTATGATTACGTCACGATTATCAGAAATAGAGATTATAAAGGTTATTACGATTTCACATCTGCTGAACTCGTAGGTCTTAAGATGTCGACTGAGGTCTGTCGAGAGCTTGTTACAAACAAGTACAATACCAACTTCATTAAGATGCTTACTAATCTTTCAACATTTCTTGGTGAAAAGAAATTCTACGATCTTATTAAATTTCTTGCGACTCAAACGCCGGCATCTGGTGATATCAATAAGACATTTGCAGAAAATCTTTATCTGTTTGATTTAATCGCAAGCGATATCTTTAATAATGCAAATCTTTTGAACGAACAAATCGTAAAACATACTCGTGACATGTACCCTACAATTTTTGATGTTGTTCAGAATCTTCCCCCTGAAGCCTATACAGATCTTGGTGCATTCCTGCAGGAAACTTTAAAGGCCGAAAACGATGAAAAGTTCAAAGGTGTCGCTGATTTCTGGAGTTTCTTTAATTCGAAGGAAAAAAACTTCGTATTTAACTTTATGGACAGGCACTTTGAAGGTGATACAAACTTCGTTCTTCTTTTTGATTTTTATGCAAAGTTTCTCGATGATCTCCGCGACACGGCCCCTATCTTTAAAGATAAGTGGATGGGAACGGATGAAAATGAAGAGATGTCGTATCTATCATTGCAGGATTTTTTCAACCAGCTAGCCGGTGCAGATACACTTCTGGATTTCCAGAAATTTTTCAGCAGAGACCAGATCCTGAAGGTTCTTGAAGTGATTTCCAATGGAAGTAACATCAATGCGAAAGCAAAAGAAGAGCTGGCCTATAGACGATCTGATGAATATATCACGAGGTCGAAAGGTGACAAATACATATTCAAAGTTACTTATGATCCTGGAACAGATGCGGCTTATGATTCACGTCCGGTTATAGAATGCCTTCAGAAATTCAGCCAGATCGAAAATGGTTTTTATGAACTGGTGAGAAAACTTCCGGAAGCATGTTCTAAGGTCACAAATGAAAATATTGCTTTCAGACTTTTTGGATGGCTGAATAATATTGAAGACAGCTTCAAAGAGTTTAAGCCTGGTAATGTGGCTAGTGATTCTATCCTTGATAAAAAAGGGATTTTGAGTCCTTACATGCTGAACACAACTCTTGGAACTGCAAAAATTCTTGATACATTATTAGGTGATGTTGATTCTCAATTGCCTACAAAAAATGGTATCAGTTATTTTATGAACTCAGCCAGGTTTCATTTAAATGAACAAAAGGCAGCTGCACTTGTTGATAAAAACCTGTCACTACTGACAAAGTGGTTTGAAGTTCTTCCAGAGCAAAATACAATTCACAGAAATGCATTGTTGAAAACTTTTACGGGTAAAGATAACTTTGCCAGAGCAAATGATGTTTCAAAAAATGCAGCAGCTCTTTCTATTCAATACAGTGACTGGGTGAAAAAAGGTAAGCTTGATATCGCTCAGAAACGTTCACTTGGAGCTTATGATCCGGCGTTTGATTGCGATAAGGTAATCAATAAAGTGATTACACCAAATCCGTGTCCTTCAAAAGAAATTGTTAAAAAGTATACAAATAGCATTATTAAATTTTTAGGAACTGTTTGGGAAAAAGACCAGGGTTCTCCTGTCGGTCTTTTGTTAAAATCTGTGAAGCCGGGCGAAGGAATAGATGTTCCTTTAAACGGGAGCAAAACTAAAAAGTATCGTCTTACAATAAAAGAAACATTCAAGTATATGTACGATGCGAGTGATAAGTCTTTTCCAATCAATAATACAAAAACTTATTTCCAGGGTCCTGATGGAAAAAATACGAATGAAACGTTAACTACACTAGAGCGAATCGAAGTCGTTATTCGTGATGTGCGTTTTGATAATAATTATCTTGGAGTCGCGTTCCTGAATGGTGTAACTCATGCGGAAGACTACAATGATGAAGTAGCAAAAAGAAGAGGACTTCTTTCTAAGTGTATAAAGATTCCGGTTATTCGTTGTTTAAAACCAATGAGTAATGATGATCTAAGACAGGCGCAAAATGCACTTGAAACTTTTGATTCACTTCTTGATATAAATAACGGAAGAGGACTTGAACCAAGACTTTCATATGGTAATTTCCTTAGAACTTTTGAACAAACACTTGTTGCAAGTTCTGCAAAAAATGCACAGGAAGTTCAGCTGAATCCATTGAAAGAAGAATACCTGCTTCAACATAACGGACATATTCTTGGGGATATGACTATGATGACGGCATGGTCGAACGTGGCCAGAGTTATCCGTGACAGGGTTGGTAGAAAGCGTGAAGATTTCGATAAATTTATCAACAGTTCAGAATTTAATCGTGTGGATAAAGCACTTTTATATGGATTTGATCTACCTCAGGCCGGGCCTTCAGCCGAGAGATTACTTAGGAAAGTTCTGGCAGTTCCTGCTGGTGAAAAACAAAACATTTCTGATAATACCATCGACTGGATTGCATCACTTAATTATGACCAGACTAGACTTCTTGAAGACACCGTTTCAAAAATTTTATTAATGTCTTCTTATCTTGGAACACCTCAAACGGTATTTGGTGTAAATTCAAATAACAATTCTTTCGAACGTTACAAAGATAATAATTTACTGCAAGTATTCCTGGCGCTTGAAAAAGTCATCGATTACTGGCCGACAATAAGAAATTACGTGCCGAATGATATGAACCTGGTTGATGCTCTTAAACCAGTCAATAATGCACTTGTATTTTTTACGGATGCTTTAGGATCGACAAACGATCCTGATAAAAATATTGCATATAAAACACTGAATGATATTTTCGTTGTGGCACAGACGACATTGTTTGATGAAATGTCTGATCCAAAAATCGGTAATGCCGGTGGAACAAAAGTGAAAGGGATTGATCTGGCCGTTGGATTTTTACAAAACCCTAAGCTGGTTAATCAGGCCTACACACTTGCCCGTGACGATTACAGATACCTCGACCTGCTTCATGCCAACCAGGCTTCATTCTTCAAGGCCTTTGGTATTAACCTGGGACGCGTTGCTGCCAATGAAAGGATTGATCTGACTCCAGTCCGCGACTATTTAAATTTCACAACGAAAAGCAAAGTTTGTCTTAACAGAGATTCTGAATGCCCGGCGAACTATCACTTCGATGAACCAGCAAATTTGGTTAAATATCTGAATAAATCAGAAAAATTTGGAAGCGAAACTAACTTTATGCTGGCAACTAGAAAGATATTAGTGGAAAACTTTGATCAACTTAACAAGATGATCGACGACTTGATTCCATGCCTGAAGATTCAGCAAGTGAAGCCTCCGTTCAAACTTAACTGACTCTTTCGCTCTGATAAAAATTCCCTTATTGAAGAAAAAAAAACTCCTTCTATACTATAGAGATAACAATAATTTATCTTCGTATAGAGGCCTTTCTGAAATCACTTTTGCTCCAAAATAAGTCTTCGTTGAAAGTCGTTCGCGGTGAGCGCGAACTCTCTGAAAAAGATCTGGTTGAAATGCCAAAAGGTCTGAGACCTGGCGAGTGGGTTATCATCGATGATCAGTTGTCGAAGAAAAATTTTATCGCTTACATCAATCCTTATTCAGAAAGTTTCTACAAAATAAAAGTCATCAAAGAAGATGCAGCAAAAAAATATAATGCAAAATCCGACGAAGAATCTGCTGCACTCGAAATCATTATTTCGCATCTGCAAACAGCATTTAAGAAAAGAGAATTTTATAATGATTATTCAAGTGGTGCACGACTGGTTTATGGAATGAATGATTCACTTCCAGGAATCATTGTTGATAAGTATGAAAAATATATTTTTGCACAGATAAACACTGCAGGTATGGATCGTTTCAGAAATTCCATTAAAGCAGAAATAGAAAAATATTATCCGGAACAAAAAGTTCTTTTCTTTGATAATCCGGAATACAGAAAAGCAGAAGTACTTCCAGTTCATGATCCTGAAAAAATGGAAGGTGATCTTGAAGTTCTTGAGAACGGACTCAAGTATAAAATCTCACAGCAGGTTATGCAGAAGATTGGTTATTACTATGATCACCGCGAGAACAGAAGCAAACTATCTCATTTGTTAAAGCGCACGAGCTTCAATAAAAAAACAGGTCTCGATCTTTTTTCTTATGTCGGAAGCTGGGGCCTTCACATGCTAGCTTCTGGTGTTGAAAATGTTGAGTTCGTTGACCAGGGAAATATGGAAGAAGCGACTCAGAAAAATCTAGCTTTAAATAATTTTAGCGGCAGAGGAACATTCACACGTGCTGACGTTTTCAAGTTTCTGGATACAAATGCTGCAGCAGGAAAAAAATACGACGTGATCGTCAGCGATCCGCCGGCATTTACAAAATCAGAAAAAAATAAGGCGCAAGCGATTCAGGGTTACGAAAAACTTCATTTAAAGGCAATGAAACTTTTAAGTGATGAAGCCGTAATGGTAGTGGCCTCTTGCACTCATCATGTGAACTATGAAGAGCTGGATAAAACAGTTCAGGATGCAGCTTTGAAAAATTTTCAAAAGGTTCATTTATTGGATTTAGGTGTGCAGGGTTTCGATCATCCGTTCAGTGGATTTAAAGATAAAAGTTTTTATATTAAATATTTAGTTTATTCCGTCACTAGAGGTAATTAATGAGTACTGAAGTCAGAGCAAAAATTAATGAAGCGTTAACACAAGCGAAAGGAATTATTTTCGGACAAGATAATTTATTGGATGCGATTATGGCGTCTCTTATCTGTGAAGGTCACCTTTTGATTGAAGGTATGCCGGGCTTGGGAAAAACATTATCTGTTTCTACCATCAGTAAACTTTGTGATCTATCTTTTAAAAGAATTCAGTTTACCCCAGATCTTCTTCCTTCGGATTTAATCGGGACGATGATTTATAGCCAGAAGAACGAAGAGTTCAGTACGAAATTCGGGCCAATTTTTACACAGCTATTATTAGCAGATGAGATTAACCGTGCCCCGGCAAAAGTTCAGGCCGCTCTTCTTGAAGCAATGGCAGAAAAACAAGTCACGATCGGGGATGAAACTCACCGCTTGTCTTCACCATTCGTTGTACTTGCAACACAGAACCCGATTGAGCAGGAAGGAACATATAATCTTCCCGAAGCACAGCTCGACCGTTTTATGATGAAAGTGAATGTTGAATACCCCTCATTTAAAGCAGAAAAAAACATTCTGGATTTAAAAAAGAACGCACTTGCAAGATTAAGTGCAGTTCTTTCAACGGATGATCTTCTGACTGCTCAGGAGGCCGTTGAAGCAGTATATGTAGATGAAAAAATCAAAGACCTGATTGTTAAAATTGTTCACGCAACGAGGCCAGGTTCTGAATACTTTCCAAAAGAATATAACGGAATGATCGTTTCAGGAGCTTCTCCACGTGCGGTTATCTGGTTGTTCAGAGTTTCAAAATTCATGGCATGGATGGAAGGAAAAGATTTCGTAACTCCAGACCATATTTTAAAAATTGTTCCGAGTGTACTTGGACATAGAATGATTCTTACTTATGAAGCAACAATTGATAATTTTAAAGGTGCTGATGTTGCATTGAAAATTGCAAAATCACTTGTATAAAAAATGAATATTAACGAAGTTCGAAAAGTTGTTGGAAAACTGCGCGCCAATCTATTTAGAAAGGCAAACTCCCATTCTATCGGGATGCTGAAGACTAATATCAAGGGAACTGGATTACAATTTAAAGAGCACCAGGTTTATAACTTTGGTGATGACATCAGGTTCATCGACTGGAAGATTCTCGCAAAAACCAGCCACCCTTACGTAAAAACTTTTAACGAAGAAAGAAATGTAGAGATAGTTGTTGTTATAGATGCTTCCTCGACAATGATGACAGGTTTCAATGGTGTTTCAAAACTTCAGGCCGCGATTGAAATCTGCTGTCTGCTTTATTTACTGGCCAAAGAGACGAGTGACTTTGTACATGCGCTTATTGTAACCGATGAAGTTATCAACGTTCCGAAACTTTCAGGCGATCAGGGGATTACTCACCTCATTTCAACACTTGAAGAGAAAAATATTCTGACTGCTAAGGGTAAAGTAAATATCGAAAGAAGATTTGAAGAAAACGTTAACAGCAAACAAAAATATCTATCGATCATGAAACACTTAAGCCGGAAGAGAGAAATTATTCTTCTTTCAGACTTTAATGAGTTCATTGATGCAGACGTTTTAAAAAAATTATTATTCAGATCCAATGTTCATTGCTTCCAGTTATTATCTCCACTGGATGAAGCAAAGTCTCTTCCATACTCTCTTCATGCAGCTGCAACTCCTAAATCTTCTTCGAGCCTGGGAAAATATGATTTTTCAGGTAAAAAAGATTTAACTCACGAGTTTGGAAAAAAATTCAAACGTATCAGGATTCAGGAAAAATACCTGGAGAATTTTGTTAAGGAGATGGGATGAAAATCTTAGCTTCTCTTTTAATTACAATTCTAATTTTGTTCGGCAATGCCTTCGCTGCGAATATAAATACTGAGTTTAAGCCGGCACAGGATATCTCCCATATTAAAGAGGGAGATCTGATCGAAGTGAACTTAAGGTTCTGGCCGGTAGAGAATGCAGACCTGTCTCAATTTAAGAAACTGGAAAAAACGGTACTCTTTAATGCTTTTTATCTGGCACAAATTATAAGTCTTGAACCTTCTGCGAATAATGCGGATGTTATAGAATTAAAAGGCCTGTTCATTGTAAAATCTGCCAAACCGCAACCATTGTTTGTTTTTAAATATAATGAAAGTCCGGTTGAGATGCATCTTGATGGCGTAAAGATTGAAGAACTTAAAAATAAGAATTCAGATTATTTTATACTCGAACAATCTTTGAATGGATCATACATTTTTTATATTCTTGCAGGTGTATTTGTTCTACTGCTTGTCGCAGCTCTTTATAAGAGACAGGCCTTAAAAGAATTCATTATCGGACTTAAACCAGATGCGGAGAAAAAGGCGAGAAAAAAATACGACGCTGAATTTCGTAAAGCAAATCATCGCGACGACTTTGAAAAAATATATCTCGAAAAAAATAACTGGCTGAAACTTCTTGAAAGCAGAACGCCTGCCCATAATGAATTTTTCAGAGTACTGAATCAGTACCAGTTTAAAAAAGACTGGAGCAATGAAGACTATAGTGAAGTGAGATCTTCTTTTGATGTCATCAGAAGGAGCTTTGAGAAATGAATTTTCAGTTTCAACATATCCATTACGCTGCATTTGGAATCATTGGTTTGATTTTCTGGATCATTAGTTTTTTCTATATTCTTAAAAAACCTCAATTATTTATACCTTCTAAATATAAAAAGAAGGGCATACCCATTTTAAGAACACTGGTTTTCGCTGTTGGTATTGCCGGCTGGCTCCATATTGCTTTTGCACTTGCGGGTCCACGCAGACCAATGGGAATGGATAAAAATACTATAGAAGTTAACGACATTTTTATTATTCTCGATTTATCACGCTCAATGCTGGCTGAAGATTTGAAACCTAATCGTTTTGAAGCGGCCAAACAAAAAATTCAGGATTTTGTCGCTCTTTTTCCAAAAGACAGAATCGGGATTGTAATTTTTGCTGAAAAAGTTTTTACATTGTTACCTTTATCCACTGATTTAAATCTTATTAGCAAGATGGTTGCACAGATTAAGATTGGACCTCTTGGTGATGGAACTAATATCGGTGATGCCCTCGCGCTTGGAGTCGGGCGATTACTTCAATCTCTGGCAAAAAATAAAGTCATTATCTTAATGACCGATGGTGTGAGTAACGTCGGTACACTTACTCCACTGCAAGCTGCAGAAATGGCGGCTGCACAGAAAATTAAAATTTATACAATCGGAATCGGTGGAGCGAAAGACGCGCGAATACCGGTCGGCCCGAACATGTTCGGAGTCCAGAGATATCAGGTTATCCCCGGCGGAAGTGTTGATGAAAAAAGCTTAAAGGAAATGGCCCAGATGACTGGTGGGAAATTTTACATGGCCTATAACAATAAGGCCCTAGAAAATGTTTTAGGTGAAATCAACAAACTTGAAAGAACTGAGATCGAGCAATCCGGAAAAATTATTTACGAAGAACTTTATTTTAAGTATCTGCTTATCGGAGTTTTACTCCTGATTGGAGCAGAACTTTCAAGACGTCTACTTCTTAGGGAGGGGCCGTGAATTTTGCTAATACACACTATCTTCCACATATCATTTTAGGTGCACTGGCCATTGGTATATTGATGCTTTACTTGAATTACAAATATTTTAACTGGGTGAAGTCTTACTGGTTTTTTGAACAAAGCTGGATGAGCAGGATTTCTTCTCTGGTCTATATTTTGAGTATTTTTCTGATGCTTTTATCGTTGCTTGATTTGAGAGGGCCGGAAGAAAAAGTAAAAGCAAGTTTGCCTGACCAGAGAACAATTATCGTTATTGACAGCTCAGCGAGTATGCTTGCGGAAGATATACGTCCAAGCCGTTTCGGAAAAGCTATTCAGCTGGCCCGCCACTTTGTGAAAAATGCGGCCGGACATCAGATCTCAATTGTTCTTTTTTCTGATATCCAGAAACGTCTTATTCCTTTTACTGATGATATTGATTTACTGGATTCACGTCTGGCGGCACTTGAAAAAACAAATGCTGTTTCTGGTGGATCAAATATTTCCCAGGCCATTGCAGAAGTCGTAAATTATTTCGACTTTGATGGTGATAAAAAATCAGGCACAGGAAATATTCTGGTTTTTACTGATGCTGAAGAAAGCGAGGGGGCATTCGATGCGGACATTGGAAGCAATATAAATCTTGCTGTTGTAGGAATTGGAACGGCAAAAGGAGCGAACATACCTCTTCGCTGGGAAGACGGATCGTTCCGAGGATACAAGAATCAAAAAGGCGGACAACCTGTTGTGACTAAACTTGATGAAGATTATATCAAGAAGATGGGTAAAAACGTTAAGAACTATAAATACTGGATTGCAAATTCATACTCACTTCCGACAGAAGATATTTTAAATTTCTTCAGAGGAACTTATAACAAATCAAATAACAAGGGTGATATGCGTGTTCGTCCGGTGTTCTCACACTTGATTCTAATTCCGGCCATTCTTCTTTACTGCCTTGCGGTTTTTTTAGGAAGATTTAAGAGTTTCAGAACTGTTGCCAGTATTATTGTTTTAGTTATGGCATTCGGTGCAACCGGAGTCCAGGCACAGGAAGATGAGCAGCCTAAAAAACAAAAAGAACTTCCTGCCTCTCTGAAAAGAGATATGGAGAAAATGAAGTCAGGGAAAGCTGATCGTAAAGAAATTTTAAAAATAGCTGAAAATCTTTTAAAAAATAATGATAATGACCATGCCAGTGAACTTTATAAAGAATACTCGCGTCCGGATGACGATAAGGAAGTTGAATTCAATCGTGCCACGGCACTTCTTAAAACGCAGAAGCTAGATGAGGCCATGCCACTAATCCAGAACATAATGAAAAACTCCAGGAACGAAGAGCTGAAAGATAAACTTCGTCACAATATTCTTCTTTCCATGAACGATGGCGGAAAAGGAAAGAGTGATAAAAAAGATGATAAGGACAAAGACGGAAAAGAAGGCGACAAAGATAAGAAGGATAATAAAGACGATAAAGGTAAAGAAGGAAAAGACGGGAAGGACAACAAAGATAATAAGGATAAAAAAGACCAGAAAGATAACAAAGATAAAAAAGACGGCAAAGAAGGAAAAGATAAAGACAGCAAAGATTCGAGCGGAAAGGATCAGCAGCAGAAAAAAGGCGAAGGAAAAGACGACAAAGATAAAGATAAAAAAGATAAACCCCAGAAAGATCCAAAAGATTTAGAGAAACCTGAACGACCGGACACCGGGCCTAAATCTCTGGAAGAAAAAGAAAAAGATATTGAGCAAAAAAGAAAACTCGTTAAAACTCCTGCGATGATTAAGCAGATTTTAAATGACGACCGTGAACTACAAAAAAAGATGATGGATACCTCTACTGAAGAGCGTGCGTCGAGAAACAAGAGAGACTGGTAATGAAAATATTCATACTATTATTGATGGCATTCATTTCATTTGCAATTCAAGCCGAAGATGTTGATGTTGTCGTTGAGCCAAAGGAAGGGGTTGTTAACGAAAGTTTTTTCGTTACATTTAAAATAAAAGCTTCGGGGAATGAAGAACCATATATTTCATTCACGCCTTATGGAGCATCAGTATTGGGAAAAAGATCTCAGGGGCTTTCGATTTCAACAATAGTTATCAATGGTAAATTTACAACCACTAAAGAGCAGGCCGTTGTTTATGAACTTCTCGCAGAAAGAGAAGGACAGGTGTATTTAAGGAATATCAAAGTTGAGATGAGTGGAAAAACCATTCCTGTTAAAGAAGTAAGAATTAATATTCTGAAAGAGCCCAAAAGAGTACCGGATGCTTTTATTGAAGCTGAAACTTCGAAGACAAAAATCTATCTCGGTGAAGGACTTGATGTTAACTATTACCTTTATTTCAAGACTTCAATTTCTGCAAATGACGTAAAAGAATTTCCCAAACTTAATAAATTTATCAAACGCTTCCACCATATCAATTCACCGGTAGAAACTGTTCAATACAAAGGACAGGTTTTAAAAAGAATTCTCGCTTACTCGGCGAGACTTTATGCAGAGAAAGTTGGGAACGCAGTTCTTGATCCGATGAAGATTTCAGTGCAGATGATTGAAAATGAGTATGGTGGATTTGGTTTCGGAAACCAGCGCTACAAAAATAAAGACCTCGCAAGTCCGAGTGTTGAAATTGAAGTTCTCCCTCTACCAACAGAAGGAGTGCCAGCAAGTTTTACAGGACTGATCGGTGAACATGAATTCAATCTTTCCGTTCCGAAAAATAAATATCTGGTGAATGAGCCAATTGAAATCAAGCTTGAAGTAAAAGGAAAAGGGGCAGTAGAAAATTTTGATGCTCCAACAATTTACACCGACAATAACCTGGAAGCTTTTGATACAAAATCAGAAGTAACAGAGCTCGGAACTCAGGCCGCAAAAAAAGTTTTCGAGTATACGATGCTTGCACGCGGTCCTGTAAAAATTCCTGCACGTGAACTGGCCCTTGCTTATTTTGATCCGGGGTCAGGACGTTATATTGAAAAGAAAGTTTCAATTCCCGCTCTGGAAGTCAGCGGCCAGGCCGTAGCAGCTACTGGAAGTGGAAGCAATACAAAGCCTGAAGCGACACCAGCAGCAGAAAAGTCTGACGATAACAGCTTTTTAAATTCATTGTTCAAGGATAAAAAAGAAAAATCAGTTGAGCGTAATCAAATTGGACTTTCAGGCCCGACACTAACAGGCCAGGGAAGGTGGTTTGATAGAGGTTTCATGGTTATTAATTCTATCCTGGTACTGGCACTCGTTATCATTGGTGTTCAATGGGGATTGTCAGGGTCTAAGAATGCGGGACCTACTGATCAGATTGCATTGGTGAAACGCGACATTTCGCGTTTGAAGAAGAAAGGTCTCAATTACTCAGAGCTCTATAGAGTTGTCGCTTCACTGGATAAAACAAATAAAATGTCTAATGGTGGAATTTCAATTATAAATGTTATAAATGATAGCGGACTCCCTGGTGAAACGAAGGATTACTTTAAAAATGCTCTGGCCTTTACTGAAGGTGGAGCGTTTGCAAAATCAAAAAGTGCAGGCGGGAAAAACGTAACATTTG
>JACMNL010000102.1 GCA_014378525.1 Bacteriovorax sp. | reverse complement strand
TACTGTTCTGTGAACCTCTTTTGTTTAAAAGGAGGTGCTTGTGAGTAATACCACTGTTAAGACTCCGAATGCTGAACAGCTTATTGCGATCAATCACCTTGGTGGAAAAATTCTTTCGGCCGGAGCAGGCTCAGGAAAAACTTATGTTCTCATCGAACATATTATCAAGTGGCTCGACAATTTAAGAATTAAAACTCCGCACAGTGAGTGGCTTCAGGTAATCCCTTTTCAGCTTCCTAAAGTTGTACTGATGACTTTTACCAAAAAAGCAGCAGGAGAGATGTCGATTCGTATGATGAAACGAATTGATGATTTTTGTCTTATTCTGGACGACGAAAGAGAAAATGAATTCTGGCATATCGTAAGACAGTATCTGACAATGATGAACATCACGACTATATCGTCATTTTGTCATCAGCTTATCAGTCAAGGTTATTTTCCTGATGTAGGAAACGATGTTGAGATTTTATCCAATGTAGAATTTAAAAATAAAATTTCAAATCTTTTTAATCTTTGGTTTATTTCCAAGACTAATAACCTCAATCAGGTTTTTGAAGCGAACTCAACGGCACTCATTGGTGCGATGATTGAGATTTATAACTCGCCTGAGTTGAGACTGCTTTGGAAGGAACCGTCTGTTAAAACAACGGCCGCTAGAGAACTCACTCCTTATATTGAAAAAATGATCAGTGATTTAAATCTGAGTGAAGCTCTCGATGCGCCATTGGATTTAAATGCCGACGCTAAAGAACAGACGAAAGGATGGTATGTCTTTCTTCAAAGTTTTGAAGCGCTCAAGAGTGCTAAGGGAAAATTTTCAGCACAAACTTTTAAAGAATATGCTCAATGGGCAGAAAGTATCGGCAGGCTACCTACTGCTGTAAAATCGTTGAGTGAAGATCAGAAAGAGACTTTGGAAAATATTAAGCTGCTGGTTAAAGAACTTAGAGAGATACAGGAAGACTTTATTAACTTCATTGATCATTACGACACTTACTGGTCGTGGGTTGAGACATTTAAAGAAGTTTATAATCATATTGATGAGTATTATTTTCTGGAAAAAGGTTTTGCTTTCTCCGATCTCGAATATTTTACATGTGTGGGACTTCGAAATCCTGTCATCAGGGAAAAAATAAAAAAGAATTACGATTATTTTATTGTAGATGAGTTTCAGGACACGTCTTCAGTTCAATATGAAATTATCCAGCACTTAGTGGGTGATAATCATCAGAGATTATTCTGTGTAGGTGATAAAAAACAGGCGATTTACGGATTCCGCGGTGGAGAGCTTCTGGTTTTCAACCAGGCTTCAGAAATGTTGGGAACCGAAAATAATATCTGGTTGAAAAACAATTTCCGTTCTGAAGGTAAAGTAATTGATTTCAACAATAAATTTTTTACGACTGTATTCCCCCTAGGAACCGGATTTGAAGGTCTCGATCCGAATAGTGTTCTTATGGAAGCACAGAACGTTCCTGCTAAAAAAGATAAGAGCGGTGAAGTAGAAAGCATAAGGACAGAGATCAGAGGACTGGAAAGTGATAAAAAACTGGACCTGGATTTTTACGAAGCAGAAGCATTATATAAAACGATTAAAGTACTATTAGTCAGAGATGATATTGAAAGCATATGTGTACTTTATAGAAAGCTAAGGCCTAGTGCTCTTTTGCTGGATCTGCTGGCCGAAAACGAAGTGGCCTTCAGTGCTCAGGTAAAAATCAAATACGGTGAAGATCCGATCATCAATTTATTTTTACGAGCAATTGAATTAAAACTCAACCGAAATGATCCTAAAAAATTAAGCTCAACGCATTTTTTATTAAATGCACTGTTTGAAGTTCTGCAGTTAAAAGTCCAGACGAAAGACATTGAAGAAAACTTTCTGGGAGATTTTGAAATCCTCGGACTGCGTTTGGCATTTCATAAACTGATGTACTCTATAGGTATCAGCAATTCCCAGTATCAGGAAAACAGTAAACTTATTGATTCTATCTGCAGAGTCTGCAATGAAGACCCGATTAAGGTTTTTCATTTATTATCGAGCGAAAGTGACGAACAGTATTCACTGGAGCTGATGAATGGCGGCCGTGCAAAACGTGTCATTATCATGTCTGCTCATGCTTCCAAAGGTCTCGAGTATGATGCGATTCTTCTAGGCGGAATCAATAATAACGGAACAAACATGGGAAACAGGGCCACGATCGGAAAGTTTCCTAAAAGTTTTCGCTGGAAAAAGGCCTTTAATCAGAAGAAATTTTATAAATCACCCAATTATTATCTCGAAGCGGAGATGGATAAGGCAAAAGAATTCTCGGAGAGTAAGAGGTTACTTTATGTAGCGTGCACTCGGGCCGTGAAATACCTCGCATGGATTGAACTGTGGGCGACAATAAAAGAAGAAGAAAAATCACTTCCGAAGTTATCAGCTGAATCAAATCACTGGATCAAGGCGATGAGGCTGGCCGTAAATATAGAACACACAGAAAAAAATATCCATATATCGCCACAGGCAGATCATCAGAATGTTGAAGTGCCTCTGATCCTGAAAGATTCTCTTGGAATTATTCCTCTGGATGGAAAAAGCAAACTGGGGGTTTTTGCAGAAACATCTGTAACGAAACTCGCGCAATTATCACAGTGTCCTTTTAAGTTTTATCTGTCTAATATCTGCAAAATTACTCCGCCTGCAATCAATCCTTCTGATTTTATAAAAGGGGATGAAGAAGAAATCGTAGAAATGGAAGAGGTTTTCTATTCTTCTAAAGAGCGTGGAGTGAAAGTTCATGCAAATCTTTCAAAACTTATGACAGGTGATTTATCACTTGAAGATATCAAGGGCGATAGAGAAAAAATTGAATGGGCCTATGATGAAGCTCAGAAAATTTCTGCTGGAAAAAACATTATCAGCGAAAAACTTTTAAAATTTTCTTTCTTTGGCCAGATGATTTCAGGAACACCGGATTTAGTATTCGAAGATGATGATGAAATAATCGTTTGGGATTTCAAAACAGGTCTTAGAGATGAGTCGAGTGAAGACTCATACTGGTTCCAGTTAATGTGTTATGGATACGCATATGCTAATCTAAAGCATTTTACTCCGGAAAAAATGATACCCCTGACATTGATCTATGTTGACCAGAAGAAGTTGGTCACTAAAACCTTATCTCTTGCTCAAATAACTCTATCTCTATTCGAGAACTGGTCAAAGACTGAGTCACTTAATCAGGTTAATTTGAATCACTGTTCTCATTGTGAATACTCCTCAATCTGCCTCTATGCTAAAACTTCTGCTCATTAGTTGAAAGCAGTCCTTCCTGTGTTAAAATTATATTAAATTCTAAACCCTAGTGGTTGATGACACTCATAAAGCAGGATGCGTATGAAATCAAAAGTTTTGGCTTCTTTAGTTCTTTTCACGTTAGTTTTTACTACAAATTTATTCGCGAATGAAAAAGACATTTACGAATTCTCATGGCTAGATCCGGACAAAGAAGTTTTCGTTCTTCAAAACAGAAAATTTAGAAAAGCAGAACATTTATACGTCAATGCAGGTGGTGGTATTACTACTTCCGGTGCATTCGTTGATGCAACTTCGATTCAAGGTCGTGTTGGATATTTCTTTTCGGAAGACTGGGGTCTTGAAGGGATTTATGCAAAGAACTCCGGAAAAGAAAACGATACAGCGAAAGGTGTTCGTAATTCCGGCGGTGGTGGTACAGGTACAACTCCATTCAGAAGAATTGTAGAGAGCTATACTGGAGCAATGCTTTTATGGTCTCCGTTCTATAGCAAGATCAACACATTCAACAGAATTGTTTATATGGACTGGATCTTTGGTGTTGGATACGCACAGTTAAAAGAACATAACAACAAACTTCGTTTTATTGACGGGCCGATTTCTGAAGGAATCGAAACTACAGAAACTCACAGCGGAATTATGTGGGAAGCTGGCCTTAAATTTTACATCAATGAAAGCTTCAGTATCAGAACTGACTTAACAGCTATTCACTATAGTGCCAACAATGTTGCTACGACAGGAACAAGTATGAAGTCAAACTACGATACGACATTGTCGCTCGGTTATACATTCTAAATTTAGGGAGAGGATAATATGAAAAATTCATGCTTATTACTTTTCTTGCTGACATTTGGAATGAGTGCGCAAGCTTCAATTTCAGGGGCGAGAAAAATATATCAAGTGGGTGACAAGGCCCGCTACCCGCAGATGGCTGCTGAGTTAGTACAAGACAGAATGTACTTCAGTGCGATTCCTTTCGTTAAGGAATACATGGCCTCAAGTGCAAAAGTAAACGACGCTGCTCTCGATAAAGTTCTTGATGAGTTAATAACTCAGGTCGGAGTAAAACAGTTTGAAGTTTTACCTGCGAACATTCTAGAAAGATCAAATGCACCGACTATCCGTTATATTCTTGCGAAAAAAGCTTTCCGCGCAGGGAAGTATGATCAGGCATTAAAATACCTGGATAGAAAAATTGAAGACTGGCACCCGGTTAAACCGTTTGCTCTCCTTCTTGAAGCAAGCACATATGCTGTCAGCAAAAAAGAAGATAAAGCAGCGGGTGTATTCAGAGAGTGTATTGATGTTGCAGATTCGCAAATCAAAAAAGAAAATAACAAAGAACGCCTGAGACAATTAAAGATCACAAGAGATTATTGTGTTGTTGGTATTCCGCGTGCGCAGTTTGCACTTCAGAAATATACTGACGCGTATTCAACTTATCTTGATTTACCGAAGTCATCTTATATCTGGCCGGAAATTCTTTTCGAAGAAGCCTGGAACAGTTTTTACCTGAAAGATTACAACAGAACGCTTGGTAAACTTGTAACCTACAAGGCACCGGTATTCAATTATACCTTCAACCCGGAAATTGAAGTTCTGAAAGCACTTTCTTATATGGAACTTTGCCTTTGGGATGACTCTAAAAAAACAGTAGATGATTTTTATACCAACTATGAAAACGATAACGTTGGTTTCAAAAAATTCATCGATTCACTGGGGAAAGACTACCGTCAGTATTATCTTTTAGTAAAAGACCGTGCTGAAGGGAAGTATAGAGAAAATAAAATTCTAAGTACTGCTCTCGCTCAAATTGGCCGGGATCCAGCTTATCTTGAGCTTTATAATTCATTCAATAATGGCCGCGAAGAAATTGAACGTTTAAAAAATCTTCCGAACGATAACCTGAAGACAGCGCTTAATGAAAACCTTCGTGAATCATTAAGTCTTCAAAGAAACCTGATCGGTAGTTACATCCGCGGACAACTTCAGTTGAATGCTGCACAAGTTGTAAGATCATTTGAAGACATGAGTTATATCAAGCTTGAAGTTTTGAGCAAGAAAAAGACAGAGCTTTATGATGATGTTTCTCTTCGTGATCCACACGGAAAAAGAGGGGACGTTGCTCACCTTCGAAGAACAGACAAACAATATTTTTGGACTTTTAATGGCGAGTTCTGGGCCGATGAACTAGGTGACTATGTATTCTCGCTAAAATCGGAATGTAAGTAATTATGAAAAGAAATACGCTTTTATCATTTTGCCTTGGTTTATTATTAGCAAACTCTGTGATTGTTCCGGTAGCGCATGCTGATGTGGAACAAAGAAGAGTCGAGCTGATTAAAGTACTTGATGAGGAGCTTCGCGAAGTCACTCGTCTGAATAAACAGGTAGGGGCACAGAGACCGGATCTGATGCTTCGTATGGCACAGGTTCTTTTAGAGAAGGCACGTCTTCTGAAGGACCAGGAAAACCAGAAATATCTGGAAGCTCCGGCCGATAAAAGAGAAAAAAATAAGGATGAATACTTTAAAGAGTCGCGTCGTTATTTTGACCAGGCACAGAAAACAGTTCTTGTTCTTTTGAAAAAGTTTAAAAAGTTCGATGAAAAAGGTGATGCTTACTACATCCTTGCTTACAACGCGAAAGAGTTAAAACAGGAAGAGCAGTCGAAGAAGTTTTTCCAGAAAGCTCTGGAAGAATCAAAACCAAATTCTATCATCGCTGATAAATCGCGAATTGCTCTTGCCGAGCAATATTTCAACAAGGGATCGTTTGATAAATCAATGGCGCTTTACGAAGCTGCTCTAAAAAACAAACGTGATAAATGGTGGACGAAAGATGCTTTCAACCTTGCATGGTCTTATTTCAAGATGGGCAAATACGACAAGGCCATCGATACGATGAACGAGTCTTATGAGTTGTCGAAAAAAGCTGAATACATCGACATGTCGAAAAGTATCGAGCGCGACCTTGCTTTCTTCTACACAGAAGCGGGGAGAGGAAACGAAGCGATTGCTTTCTATAAGAAGAATGGAAAAAGTATTTCTGAAGTTATGTTGAAAGTTGGAAAGTATCTTAAGACGCAAGGGAAGTTTTCTGCTGCAGAAAAAACTCTTGGTGAGGCACTTCAATTTAAATCGAGCGAAAAAGAAGAAATTGATATTAATATCGAACTTATCAGCTTATATGAAAAGTTTGGACGCGACCAGAAGCACCTTGAGACAAGCCGTGCTTTAACTTCACAATTCTCGAAGGGAAACCTTTCTCCAGACCAGACTGAGATATTAAAATTTAACGTCGAAAAAATGGCCGGATTAATCCAGCAGCAGTTGGTTGCTAAAACGTACGAAAACTCTGCCAAAACCCGTGAAGAAAAAGCGTCGGCAGCAAATGAATATTTTATGATGGGTGCGGTGATTACACCTGCTCAATCTCAGATGTCATACTTTCATGCCGGTGAAACATTCTTTGCAATCGGGCAGTTTGATAAAGCTGTTCCTCTTTATGCTGAAGCGATCAAAAGATCTCAGGGCAATAAAGATAAAAAGACTGAAGAGATGGCCAGTAATGCTCTAATGGTTTCTCTTGGTAAAAACGTTAATAAAAAAACATCAGAAGATTATTTAATTCCAGCTTACGAAGGATTCCTTGCGGTCAATCCAAAGGGCGATAAATCAAGTGTTGTTTATCAGCGTCTTTTTTCAACTCAGATGGGTAAAAAAAATGTTGCTGGTGCAGAAAAAACTTTAGTGAACTACAAAGCAAACTTTCCGAATGAAAGTGAAACTCAGGAAAAGATGCTTGCTCAGGTCATGGATTTCCATAAAGATACAGGCAACAAAGCAGCTTTAAGTGAATGGGCGAAGAGAGTTGATTCAAACGAATTCAAAGTGAGTCCTGAATATGCAGCAAAAGTTAAAACGCTGGTTCTTGGAATGCAGTTTGAAAAAGTTGAACAGGCAAGTGTAAAAGGAGACAAACGCGGGGCCCTTAAAGGTTACCTGCAGATTTATAAATCTCCTGAGACTGATAACGAAGCGAAGAAAACTGCTGCCTATAACATTGCCGTTTTGTTTTATGAAACTGGTGACTGGAAACAGATGTATGGCTGGGCTGACCGCGCAGTTGTGATGATGGGATCAGCTGAACTTTTAAAATTTGAAAAAGATTTTATTCTATTTACGACTGACCTTTTCCAGCGCCGTCAGTTTACTGAATCGGCCGCTTTGAGTGAGAAAATTTTCGACAAGATTTGTACGACGAATTCTAAAAATGTAAAAACATTCTTTAAGAATGCGAACGTCATTTATCTGGCGGATAAACAGTTTGATAAAAGTTTAAACATTCTGGCCAAAGCTCCTAAATGCGGGCTAGGGAATGACATCGTTCTTCCCGGATACCTTGATCACTTAACTGAACTTGCAGCTGCAAGCAAATGGGGATCATTTAGTGAAGTCATTAAAAAACTGGAAGCCTCAAAAGAGATGTGGCCTCAGTTGATTTATCCTTCAAGCCTTCTTGCCAATGAACTTGAAAATATCGGTAGAACAGAAGACGCTCAAAAAGTAAGAACGAAAATGATTACGTATTATGAGTCGTCAATCAAAGCTAAAATGAATATTCCTCTAGAAGGTTTAGATGCTATTGCCGTTATAAAAATGGCAGCTCTTGATGAGCAGGTTAAACGATTCAACGCCATTAAGCTTCAATTTCCGGTTGCTGAATATAATAAATTATTAAAAGAAAAATACGTTCTAATCGGAAATATCGGGAAAGATGCAACTGGTATTGCAGAACTAGGTTCTGGAGTCGGTTATGTGAAATCTGTACGCAGTTACGTAGTTGTGCTCGAAAATTTCAGCAAAGAACTTTCAACTTTTGAACCCACAGGGAAGGATGATGGATTTGTTAAATCATTCAAGAAAGACATGAATAACAAAGCAGCTGTTCTTGATAAAGAAGCACAAAGTTTTAGAGATGCAGCTATCAAGAAAATTGAAAAAGAAAACATCTTATCGAGCGACAACGGATGGTTCCTGGTTAAAAACGATGCCATCATTCCAGAGTACTTTAACGAAAATGGAAATGTGCTTATGGATAAGGCAGGTGCAAAATGAAAAAACTACTACCGTTCTTAATACTTCTGGCAGCGTGTTCTACTGAAACAACAACTCCATCGCGAGAAATTGCTTCAAGTCAGAGAGCGATCAGTTCTGCTGAAGAAGATTTTTCCTGGGTAGAGAAACTGGATTTCGATAAAAAGACAGAAGAAAAATACCGTTCAGATAAAGATGAATTTGATTTCTCTTCATCTGATGAGTCAGCTCATGCGTTGATTAAAGAATCTATTGCTTCTCTTCCGGCTGCAAAACTCGAAGAAACAGCAACGAAGACTGATGATCCGATCATGAAAATGAATATTAAGTGTTATCAGGGTAAGTTCGATGAAGCGCTGAAAATAGCAGACGATCAGTATGTAAAATACAGATCAAATACGAGTTACTGGAACCAGCTTGGAACATGTTATTTTTTAAAATCAGATTACGCGAAAGCGATTCTTTTTTATAACAAGTCACGTGACCTCGACAGTAAATATATTCCACCGGTCAACAACCTTGGAGTTGTCTACCAGAAGCAGGGAAAATTTCAGAAAGCTCTTGCTGCTTTTAAACTGGCAGCAGACTTAAATACATTTTCAGTGACACCAACTTACAACCTGGCGCAACTCTATTTACGTTTTGGAACTGTTGGTAAAGCTCTTCCGATTTTCCAGGGTCTTTTAAAAAGAAGCCCGAAAGATACTGAAGTAGGATCTGCACTTGCATCGGCCAATTTAATTAAAGGTGATTATCAGGCAGCAGTGGATATTTATTCACGATTTGATAAAGCAACATTAGCAATGCCGTCAGTTGGACTGAACTATGCTGTGGCCTTAAAACTTCTTAACCGTCCTATCGATGCACAGACTGTTCTGGGCAACGTTACGGCGAGTATGGGAGCGATCTCTGAGTATGCACAAAAAGTAGATAAATTTATCAGGAAATAATTATGAAAACTTTTCTTATGACAGCACTTCTTTTTTCATCTGTTCTTCACGCTCAGGATTTTGTCGATGGACAAGAAACTAAAGTGGGTGGAAAAAAAGTTATCTACACATACAAGCAGTATGAAAAATTCGACTTCGATGATTTAAATATTGAAGGGGATACAGGTTCACCCAGTGATATCTCGATTTCGCCTATACATGAGAAGCGTTTTACAAACAGACTTCCCTATAGAAAGTCCTTCACTGTGGAAATCAAGAAAGGAATCGAACGCGTCCGCTAGTGACCGCCTTTATGGGCAGCCCATAAAATCGCCCGTGCCCACATATCAGTTATTTACCGGCATATGATGGCCTGATTTAGGTCAATCCTGTTCATCGGTTATACTAAATCCATGAATGCTTTAAAAGGTCTATCAGGTCTCCAGCTCACGAGGATCAAGCTTTCGCTTCTTCTCGCATTTAGTACGCTGATGTTGGGACAATTTTTTATTGGTTTTAAATCTTTTGATGATTATCTCATCGCATTTGTTTACATTTTATTTCTTAACGATCTTTTCATTAAGTTGAAACGCCCGGATTTGATTTTTTATCACGATGAACGAGTAAAGCGATCTGTAATGTCGCTGATTTTTTTAGTGCTCTTCACACTTCCGTTTCTTCTCGATGGATTTAATGTTACTGATTCCACGAGATCATTTATTTATCGACTAGGGTTTGTTTTATGGGCGCAGGTTTTTCTTTTGGATGCTTTTGTTAATTACAGACAGACTCATTCCCGCAAATGGCTGCTCTTCACAAACATGGCCGCTTTGTTGATTGTCATAGGTGCATTCGTTAACTAGTTTTCTTTTAGCCATGTTGCAGAATCAATATTATTTTTAAGTGCAGTTCTGGGAACCCAGAAATTTCCATCTTCACATTTAATTGAACTCGTTTGCTGGCAGTCGCCGCCACCCCAGCTATTTTTTATCAGGTATTCACACTGGCCGCTCTCCGGGTTGAATTTTCGCCCGATAAGCGTCGATTCATGATCAGGTTTACCATGGAAGTTTACTCCTGATGAAAGCAGTT
>JACMNL010000101.1 GCA_014378525.1 Bacteriovorax sp. | reverse complement strand
CCAGGTGACGTACACGGATGGGATTTTACTGCTGAAGGCGGTGGATCTGCAAAAGCTTATAACGATAAATACAATTATTTAATTACTGCTGATGCAGTTAAGTTTTATACTCTATACGCGAAGTACGAAACAAAAACGATTAACCAACTTGAGTTTTCTTGGTTAAAAGATAAAGTTAACGATAAAAACTTTATGAACGCTGTTAACTTTGTTGGTGGATATGTTCACGGAACACACGTTGGTGGTATCTCTGCTCTTAACAATGCAAACGCAAAAGTAATGTCTCTAAAAATTCTTCCAACTGTTTATGAAGAACTTGCAGCTCCAGCAGCTCCGGGTGTTGAAAAATCTGTTGAACCAGTTCAATTAGAATTCGATTTTTCTCCAGCTAAAATGACTCTTGATGAGTACACAGCTGAGATCGTTAAATCTGCTGTTCAACAAGTAGAAGAGATGACTCCATTAAACGCATTCCTTGATTTTCATAAAGTAGACGTTGTTAACCAGTCATTCGGAATTGGTCACGAAGCTGCTATAGGATTCATTAAAGCAGGATTCCAGGACAACATTAAACGTGATCCAACTCAAGCTGAACTAGATGCTCTAGTAAAAGTTTACTTCGATACACTTCGTGAAAAAGGGCCGGCAATGTTTGCTGCTGCTCCAAAAACTCTTTTCGTCATCGCTGCTGGTAACGATACTTCAGACAACGATGCAAAAGCTGATTACCCTGCTGACATTCCAGCTGCTAACAAGATCGTAGTTGCTGCGACTCTTGGTTACTCTGAAATTGCAGATTTCTCTAACTTCGGTGCAACGAAAGTAGACGTAGCAGCTCCAGGTGTTGCGATTTTATCAACTGCTCCAACTCAAACTTACCTTCCACTTTCAGGAACGTCTCAAGCAGCTCCATTCGTAACGAATGCAATTGCTCAGGCGAAAGATATGAACCCAGCTTTATCTGCTGCTGATATCAAATCAATCATCCTTGGAACTGTAGATGTAAAAGCATTCTTAAAAGGAAAAGTGGCGACGAGTGGGATCGTAAACAAGGCACGCGTTTTAAGAGCTGCTGAACTTTCGAAAACTATGAACGTAACTGTTGCTATCGCAAAAGCAAAAGCTGAGATCGCAGATGTTGCAACTCCAAAAGCTTTCGCAAGACGTCTTCCTGGTATGACACTTAACTACAAACCGATTCGTCCAAGCTTACTAGTTAAAATGCCAGTACTTTAAGATCTAAAAAAATTCTTATCTAACGAAGCGCTCCCCAGAGGGGCGCTTTTTTTTTGCCTTCAATTACACCAATCTGACATTTCGGTAAGACTTTTTTTAGATATTTACTGGCCCTCTCGTATTCATGAGGACGATAATCAAAAGATTCTCGTTAACACTTTATAGGAGAGAGATAATGAAATCTCAAATTTTAGGGCTTAGCCTGCTACTGACAATCAATGTAGCAAGTGCTGCCAACATCGCAATCGTTGACTCTGGAAACGATTTCGAACACAAAGATCTAAAAGCAAAAGCATGGACGAACCCTGTTGAGATCCCGGGCAATGACCGCGATGAAGACAAAAACGGTTACCCTGATGACATTCACGGATGGAACTTCGCTGATAGCAATAATATGCTTATCGATTATTCTTATTCATGGTCTGAAACGGCAGACGTAAGAAAATTCTTCGAAGTTCAATTGAAGTCTTTCTTAGGGACTCTGTCTCAGGAAGAAAGAGAATGGGCAAACGCTAAGATTAAAGAAGAAAAATTCATCCACGACATTTCTGTTTTCGGAAACTGGGCACACGGTACACACGTAACTGGTATCGCAGCTAAGTTTTCCGGGGACGCGAAGATGATCGGAGCAAAATTGATTCCTACGGAAGTAAAAGTTCCAGGACAAAAATCAAACCTTCTTTCAATCAGAACAGCTAACACTGTAACGACAATCGATACATCAGATAAAGGCGGAATTAAAGACGCTCTAATCATGAAGGCCCTTGCAGCTCTTTCAAAACAACAGTCTGCTGTATACGGTGATATCGGAAGATACATCAATGGTGCACATGCTGACGTAATGAACGGATCATTCGGTACAGGGTACACAGCTATTCAGGGTGTAATCACTCAGCTGTATACTTCAATCTTCAAAAAAGCTCCGACTGCTGAAGAATTAAAAAAATATACAGACGCTTTTTTCGTAGCTGCAGTTAAAGACACTGAAGCTTTCACGAAAGCTGCTCCAAATACACTTTTCGTATTTGCTGCTGGTAACGATGGATCAAACAACGACTTATTTCCAACAACTCCAACAAACGTAGTTGCTGAAAACAAAATCTCAGTTGCTGCAACTCTTGGTGACCAAGCTTTAGCTAACTTCTCTAACTACGGTTTAAAAAACGTTGAAGTCGCAGCTCCTGGAGTAGGGATCCTTTCAACTTCACCTCAAGACAGATACATCGCGATTTCTGGAACGTCACAAGCGTCTCCTTACGTAGCTGGTATCGCTGGTGCAGTAAAAGATGCCAACCCAAAACTAGACTTCCGCGCTATCAAGAAAATCATTCTTGAAACTGTTGATGTAAAAGAATGGTTAAAAGGAAAAGTTATGACGAGTGGATTAGTAAACGCTGACAGAGCTATCAGAGCTGGTGTTCTTTCTAAGACTATGGATTTAGCTTCTGCTATCGCTCAATCTAAAGTTGATGTACTACCTAAAACATCTAACGAAAAAGAAATGGACGTGAAGTTTCAGGTTCCAAGAAACTGGATTCAACCGCTTCCAAGTTCAATTGTTCTTAAGTAGTTTTTAAAAATTATTTTGATATAAAAAAAAGGGCCGCTCGTTTGAGTGGCCCTTTTTTTATTAGTCGAGTATCTCTATTAATCCTGTTTCTCCGTTGATGCGAATTCTCATTCCAGATTTTAATTTTTTCGTAAGCCCTTTTATTCCTACAATCGTAGGAAGGCCCATTTCACGGGCGACAATCGCCGAGTGCGACAGTAGTCCTCCGCGCTCCACTAAAAGCGCTGAGAGAGACGGATAAAGCGGTATCCAGCCTGGATCTGTTCTCTCTGTAACTAAGATTTCTCCGTTTAAAGTCATGTCGTCATTTGAATCTATGATAACTTTAACTACTCCTTCGACAATTCCCGGTGAGCAGGGGATTCCTTTCATTTGATTTGGAAGTAGAGTGGATTCATCAAAAACCACTTCCTCTTCTTTTGGCATGTGCTGGTTGTTCCAGTATACAGGGCCTCTGGTTGCAAAACGTGGAGCTGGTTCCATGTCTTTATAAAGTTCGTATTCTGCTTTTCTCACGTTGATCACGAGTCTTAAATTCTGAATGCTGTTAGTTCCTTCGAGAGCGCCTTTTAATTCATCAAGCGATAAGAAGAAGATATCTTCTTTTTTGTCGATGATATTGCTCTTCGTGAAGTCTTCACCGATCGCGTAGAACATCGCACGCACGACACCGTAAATTCTAGTACGGCAAAAACGCGTGTTCTCTCTGTTCATCACGGCCTGGCGTGCATTTTTCAGCGACCATTTGTAGATAATCTTTTTGTATCCTGAAATATTGTCTTCAAGAAGTTTTTCAGCAGTCTCTTTAATTTCTTTTTCACGTTTTTCGTATTCGTGGAGATCTGTCTGGCCACAGTTGATTAAGTTTTTTAAAAAGACGAAAAATAATCCCGGCTCCTGATGCAGGTCTTTTTGTTCCAGTTTCATTTCACTCATACAACGGAAACCGTAGTTATCAATGTATTCCAGTACCATCAGGTAAAATTCCTGAAAATCAGACTGGTTCACGGCCTCAAGACATAACTCGTTTGGTGTATTTAAAATTAATTCTTTTAAACGTGGTTTTTTTGAAACATAACCGGACATGATGATCAGTCGTCTTGTAGGTTCTGCCGATTCTAAATTTCCGTTACCTGCAAGAAGATCATTGTTAAATGATTCGCCTAAGTGGCCGAGCCACTTACGTGTGAGTTTCTGGAAAATTCCATAGTGAACCATGCATAGAAAATCGTTGATGATAGGAGCGTGCCATTGCCAGAGCATTTCGCGCTCTAAGGCCTGGTAATGTTCATAAATTTTATCAGCGGATAATCTTGAGTAATCAATTCTTCTGAACTTGTTATAGACGATATGAAACTCATGTAAAAATGAGTCTACGACATACTGGATATTGAAATGGAAATATAAAAATTTGCAGCCGGTGATAATGCTTCTTAGTTTTGCTCCGGCACCCTGGTGAAATTCAGGTGGTTTTACACGTTCTGCGATTTCATCCTGAAGTGCTTCATTGGTTCCCATCATGGTTTCCATGAAGGCGCGGTTATATTTATACCCTGGAAGAATACTTGTGAGTTTATACCAGTTTAAAAGATTGTAATAAACGCGGCCGTAAAAAAGGCCGAGCATATTTTTTAAGAAATAATCCATTTCTTTAATTCGCGACTGAGGCACAAGTAAAATTTCACAAAATTGAACATACACCTGATGGTAAACGTAATGTGCGAAGCCATATGTAAGAGGCATCGTTAAACCACCGTAACTTTCAACGATGTTTGAATTGTCCCACAAATATAAAATTCCGCGGGAGTTTTCAATTCCGGTGGTCACCGGACGTGATTGAAGAATAAATAACTCACCATCGAGTATTGCCCATTCAACATCCTGTGGGCGTCCGTAAAAGTTTTCTATTTTTACAGCGATGTTATGAAGAGTTTGTAGTTGTTTTTCAGTTAATGAATCAGAGTTTTGTTCATTGAGGGGAACTGCAACTTCAAGGCAAGACTGCTTGTGAGAGTCGCGGATAAGTTTTTTTGTTTTTTCGACCACATTTTTTTCAATAATGCTTCCGTCTTTTTTTGAAAGGACGTAAGTGTCTGCATCGAGCAGTCCAGACACAAGACCTTCACCTACTCCGTAAACCGAGTTGATGAAAACCTGATCGTTTTTCCCATTGATCGGGTTGCAGGTAAAAAGAACTCCGCTGATGTCCGGGTCAATCATTTCCTGCAGGATTACGGAAACTTTTATATTGAGAGTATCGAGTTTATTAATTGTTCTGTAATGAAGCGAGCGCTCAGAGTAGGCAGAGGCCCAGCATTCTTTAATGGCCTCGATTGTTTTATCCAGGTCTGAGATATAGAGATAACTGCTCAGCTGGCCTGCGAATGAATGAAGAGCGCTGTCTTCATCATGAGCACTTGAGCGGACAGAGATTAGATCTTTCTCGAGCCAGGTCCATGCTTTGGCAATTTCTTCATAGATCCCCAGAGGCATATCTGTTTCAATGATTTTGTTGCGTATTTTTTCTGAAACTTCGAGCATAGATAAATGTTCGTTCAGAAGAATGTTTTGTAAATAATCCTGAATGCCGCTGATCTTTTTAAACTCTTCAAAAAAATTCGGTGGAAGAGTGATGAACTTCGGAATTTTAATTCCATTGGTGCTCAAGAGATAAAGGTTATGGCCTTTTCCGCCGGACTCTTTTTTCGCAAAATGGTGCGTACTACTGGTCGTGACTGTGTACAGGTTGCTTGGTTTCATTTAAGACCTTATGGAATTATGTGAGCTAAAATTAATATTAAGTAGAATGCAATAATGTAAACCGAGCTGAACATCCTGTAGGCCTTGGCCGCAGAGGGCCTATTCGTCATAATATAGGTCAAAGAAAGAAGTCCCAGTATCAGAAGGAGTGCACCTGATCCCCACATTAAAAATGCTCCATTCACGCCTTTTAAACTAAGAACCATAAAGTGGGCAATGACCGCTTGTGAAACAACCAGCATGACTGCACCCGGTCTTCCAAAGAGACTTGAGTAAGTGTCGACGCCATCTCTTTCTTCAGTGCTAGCGAATGTTTTTCTTCCGAATTCAAAAATATTAAACAGCAGCCAGTTAGCGAAAGCAAAAGAGACGAGCGTTGGCTCTTTTAGTATTTCCCAAAGACTTGCCTGAGTTAAAAAACTAAAAATGGCGAAACTTAAAATCGTTGTAACAATCGTGTGGCATAAAGCATAGGTTGTAAGATACGGTCTGATTTTTTCCGGAATAAAAAATTCTTTGTACATCAAGAGCGAGTACAAAATAGCGATGATGGCCGTAATTAAACTTTGAGTTCCCTGAGTCGCGAAACAAATAAGTTCGATGATAATACAGGCAAGCATTCCACGGTACATGTCTTTGTGGGTAAGCAGTCCGCGGGGAAGTGGGCGTGTTTTGTTGATGACAACATCCAGTTCATAGTCTTTTACTTCATCATAGAGTCTAAGCTTAAAATAAAAAGCGATGATCCCGATTAGAAGAACAATATCGTTCATTGATGTCGCGAAAATTGTTTTTACCGGATTGACGACCAGAATATGGGCAAATAAAAAAACCAGAATCATTGTTAAATGAGACCACGGTTCAAAACGCTCTTTGGTAAACTGGCACCAGGCCTGTGCTTTTGTCATTAATTATTTCCCAGGATTTTCTTTTTCAGAACTTCGTATTCAACTTTACTGTGGTGACGTGGGTCCATCGGAATATCATCCACATGAAGAATTTCATCGACGATGAACTGGTTTTTTTCCATCACACGTCTGATTTCTTTTTTTGCTTCTTCGATGTTTAAATTTTTATCTTCTGAAGAAAAGACTGCATATGTTTTTTCATTCAGTGTTGGATCACTGATTCCAAGAAAAGCTGCTCTGTGAACAAACGGAAATTTTTTAAGGATAATTTCTGCACGAACCGGGAAAAAATATTTTCCTGATCTGTTAATGGCATTGTGAACACGGCCCACAATCCATAAGTTTTTATGACTGTCGAGTTTTCCAAGGTCACCGGTTCTGTGCCAGACGACACCTTTTTCGTCCCTGATTTTTGCCCTGTAAAAAGCTTCTTCGTTGTTGAAGTATTTTTCGCAGACGTGTTCACCTGCAACGATCAACTCACCGACTTCACCAGGCTCAACTTCGAGATTTTTCCAGTCAGAGCTTCCTTCAACAAAAATAGCCTCTTTATTGATATGGATAAATTTATAAGTCAGTCCGCTATCAAGGGATCCTACGTTAACGCCGGCCTCTACGATTTCCGGGTCTTTATCCTGAGTTTCTGCCAGCATTTCTACAGCTTCAATATGGGCCATTGGTTCAACTTCAGTTGATCCGTAGAGAACAAGGATTTCGGCCTTGGTTGCTACACTCTTCATTCGAGCGACGTCATTTCGTGAAACCGGAGCTCCACCTGTGACAACTCGTTTTAGAAAATCAAGACTAAGTTTTTGATCGATACAAAAAGTAGCAAGAGCATTAAATAAAGAAGGTGATAACGTTGTACATGTCACACCAGACGATTTCATCTGAACATATAAAACCAGTGCATCTGTCGGCGCTGGAGATCCTACATCGATCGCTGGAATAATTGTTTCCACACCTGCGGCCAGATTGTTCAAAGAAAAAATAGGGAAGACAGGAAGGTCTTTGTCGCCGTCAGCATAAGGAAGGTGACGGTTTAAAGCATAATGTTGGGCCGCTAAAAACCTGTGACTGCGATCAGCTCCTTTTGGTGTTCCTGATGAACCGGTTGTAAAAGTAATAAGTGCTGTGTGCTCATTTTCAACCGGAGTAATTTCAGAAGGAGTTTTTCCCTGAAGTAAAACTTCGAGTCTCGCCGAATATGGAATTTGTGAAGTCACTTCACCGGCCACGATTTTAATTTTAATTTGTGCGATTTCCGGCACGTCAGCAAGATACATGAACGCGCGGTCAGCACTGATCATCGCTGTTGGTGATGCTACCTGGGCACTCACACCCATCTGGTCACGCCTTGCCCACGAATCAAGGAAAGTAGGAATCGCTCCCATTTTTTGAAGCGCAAACATTGAAGCGTACATGTAAAGGGACATCGGTAAAAATAAAATAACTCTGTCGCCGTTTTTAATTCCCTGATTTTTAAATTCTGTTGAAAGAACTGCCACCAGGTGATCGAGTTCAGCAACTTTTACAGATTGATGAGGTAGTGGCGTATTGATATCGCCGTTCCACGCCTTGATATCTGCAGGATTAACCCACGTAAGAATATTTCTCGTCGGGAATTTTTCTTTATGGTCTTTTAAGAAGCTTGCCACATTGTTGTTGGCGTCGACACCGTCGTAATAACCAAAACGTTTAGAAAGATTATCCTGTCCCATATTTTTTCCTATAGCTTCGTTGATGAGTTCTGATGTTTCTTTAAAGTGCGTCCATAAAAGTGCGTGGCCTGCATCCTGAATGGTTTTGATCTGGATGTTTTTAAAAGTAAGGAGTGGGTTGAACTGTTCTTCCTTATTTCTTCCTTTATACGAAGTCTGGTCGCCTTCGCCGATGATCACAACCACAGGTATGTTTTTTTCTTTCAGCTTTTCGAGATTTTTAAAAACTTCCGAATGAGAAATATTTTTTTCCAGGATGGACTGTGAAAGTCTGAAGGGATGAAAGTATTCTTTTGAATCACTGAAATATGTTTCCGGAACAGATTTTGGGTGCGAACTTTCTTTAAGCATTTTTTCAATGCTCTTTTTAGCCAGAACTGGAAGAGCCAGGTTTTTAAACATATTGTTTAAAAGCAGTACTTTCATTAATCCACCTGGTGGTTTCGAGGGAAACAAATAAGGTGCGATTAAAATCACCATTTTTGTTTTTGGATTTTGAACTGCCAGCTCAATTGCTTTAGTCGAACCAAAAGAATAACCAAGTTGAATTTCCGCATCACTGGAATTTTGAGGTTCTGTTTTTTCGATCCTGTCATAAAGAATGGATTCAACATTTTTTAAATGATGTCTGATATGCGAGAAGTCTTTTGGTGACCCCGGAGAACCATGATGTAAAATAATTTTTTTCATAGCTCAATACCTTTTTGAAGCATTTTTCTGATTGTAAAAAAATCAGGATTTTTTGTGTATGCAGGACTCGTTGAAATATTGTCCATCTCTATCGGAATCGACTGATTTTTTTTGATACTTATTAGTGTCCGGGCCATCTCTACCCCTTCTATTTTTGAGCTTTCGAAAATAAGGTCTGCAAAGTTGTTACGGTGTTGTGAATTCTCCATAGTACTGGTTTGAACTCGTCGGATAATAGATCCATTGTCGATTTTTTTCTCCATCACGTGAATGGAGAAACCAGTAGGCCGGTCTTCAAGTAAGGCCCACAGGTCACACATAGTTCCGCGAAAATCTGGAAGAAGTCCATGGTGAATATTAATCGCACCTAGTTTTGGAAGTTTCAGGATTTTATTTTTATAAATAAAGCGCGTTCTGGCATTGACCAGAAGATCAGTCTGATGATTTTTTACAAATAAAAGAAAGTCAGGTGAGTTGGGATTTTGAAAATAATGAACGGGTATAGAGTAAGTTTCAGCAAGTTTTTTTCTGTCGTTAAATATGGCCTTAAAGGAATTTTTAACGAGGTGAAAACCAATGTGTCGGGCACCTGAGAGAATGAGGAAAAGGCCCTTAAATGGCAATGCTACAGAGTTGTTCTTCAGGATCACCAGCTCAATAAAAAGCTCTTTTTCTCCCTTAGTCTCACGGAATAGACCCTCCAGGAACTGGTTGTAATTTTCAGGCACAAATGTCACTTCGCTAGTAACTACCAGTATTTTCATAACTCTCCATCCGTGGGGTTGTGTATAGTTTGGCCAATGATTGTATTTTTTTCAAGGAGAATACGTAATAGTCACGCCCTTTTTTCAGAGGGAGTAGAATTGAGGTGCACCACTTATTTCGACCTGAGGAGTTTATGCAAAACATATCGGTCTATCTTAACCACAAAGCTTCAAACGGAAGCCACGACTGGCAAGGTATGATCAATAACGCTCTTTTTAGAAGTAAGATCGATTACCCTGAATCGAAGACGATCATAGAGCTTTATGACAATCTGGACCGCGATGTTGCAAACAACGTCGATGCCGTGTTGTCTGTAGGTGGAGATGGAACTGTTCACGCAATCATTCAAAAACTGGCCGGCACTGATATCGGTCTACTGGTTGTTCCCGGCGGAACGGCCAACGACTTTGCCCGCGTAATGGGTTCAGATTCAAACATAAAAAAAATTGCCCAGACTATCAGACTTGATACGAGAAAAAAAATTGACCTGATCAATATCAACGGACGTTTCATGGCCACAAACGGAGGCCTGGGTTTCGCTGCTGAAGTCGCAAAAGAAATTAATGAACTTAGAAAAATTTATCCTCATTTTAAAAAGCTGATGAAGTTTTCAGGTAAAAATATTTATTCGCTTTTCCTGGCGAAAAAAATGATGAACAAAGAAATTACCAGCTATAAATTTAAAATAGAGTCAGATGTTTTTAATGAAACTTTATACTCACCGCTGGTTTTGATTAATAACCAGCCAATGCTGGGTGGAAGTTTCGAAGTTGCACCGGAGACTAATCACCAGGACGGAAAGTTCAACGTGACGATATTAAAACATGAAAATCGTCTGGAACTAATCACCTGCATGCTAAAAATCATGAATGGAAATTATCCAAAAGATGATAAAAATCTGATCAGCTTTGAAACCAGCGAAGCAAAAATTCAGCTTCTTGAAGCAAACCATGACCTTTCATTTTTCGGTGACGGAGAGCTTTTCCAGGGTGACCAGACCTGGAACATTAAGTGTTACCCGGGATTTTTAAATGTATTTTCACCAAAAGACCAGACTGACCTTGCGAATTTCAGCGGTCAGATTGTAAGTTTAACTTAAATGAATATTTTAATCACAGGCGGAACTGGTTTTTTAGGCGGCTACCTTGTTGAGGAGCTTTCACGCAAGTTTAAAACTGTCTATGTTTTATCCCGCCAGATTCATCTGGAAAAATTCAAACATGTAACAAATATCGAATTCGTTTCAGGCGATATAACCAATCTTGAAGTCATAACTTTTGAAGGTAAAGTCCGCTCTGAATTTCTTGATTCGATTGATGTCGTACTACATGCAGCAGCACTTTACGATCTTGCGGCCACTCATTCAGCGACATTTTTACAGAACGTTGTTGGCACACAGAATATTCTTCATCTTCTGAACTCAATGAAAAACTTGAAATCCTTTTATTATATTTCAACGATTGCTGTAGGCGATCCTGATACATTTTTCTTAGAGGAAGATCAGCTTCCGAAGAGATCGAACTTTACTGATGCTTATTCAGAGACAAAATACCTGGCAGAACAAATTGTCAGAGAAAATCTTTCGAAAAAATATGTTACCAGAATCATCAGGCCGGGAATCATTGTAGGGGATTCTGTTACAGGCAAAATGTCAAAGGTCGATGGCCCTTATTATTTTATCAAGGCCTTTAATAAGTACGCTAAGTTTTTAAAATACGCATCCATTATTCCTCTGAGCTTTAACCCAAGAGCAAAACTTCCGATTATTCCGGTTGATCAATGCGCTCGGTTTATCTCTCTTCTTATAGAGCGTGATGAACTGCAGGTGAATCTTAAGACTTATCACCTGGTGAGTTCAGAGTCGCCAAGCCTGGAAGAGTTTTTAAATGACCTCAACGATATGGCCGGGATCAAGACACATTATTTCGCTGTTAAACAAAACAAACTCCACAATTCCCTCCTGAAACTCTTGGGTATTCCGGAAGAAGTACTTCCATTTATGTTTTCACGTCTGTCTTACGATAAGACCAGTACTTTAGAGGATTTGCCCGAGATTAAAGAAAGTACTTACAGTTCTTTCAAACACATTCTTTTCGGCAAATCTTAAAACACGTTTTTGAGATTATATGAAAACAATTCTTTCACTGGCCTTTGCTCAGGATCAATATAATTTTGATGAGGAAATTGAATTCTTCGGTGAAGTCTATCGTGTAATCCAGTACTCGACGAATTTTGATGTTGAGCTTACAGAAAATCTCATAAAAAAGTATGATGGCCATTGCGATGTCATTTGCATTACCGGTATCCCGCAAAAAATTAAATTCAAAAAAGGTTTTTTTCTTCACCCTGATACTTACAGACTGAAAACAGCAGCGAAATACACTCCTATTGTCGACGGACAGATCATTAAAGACGTTTATATCCCTTATGCCTTGAGACTGTACTACCTGAAGAACCCCCAGTTTTTCAGCAAGAAAAAAATCGGTTTTTATGCGGCCTCATTGAATATTGGTTTTGTTGAACCTATTTCCGAAATCTGTAGTGACCTCGTTATGGCCGATCCTTTTTTTATCATGAAGCTTCCGTTTAATCTTCACAGCGCTAAATCGCTGGAGAAGTTTTTAAAAGTCCTGAGCCCGGTTTTAAAGGCCATGAAGGTTCAGAAAAAATATGTCCCTGACTTTGACAACGACTCCAAGTTTAAAAGCCGTGCGCTTGATGAATTTTTAAGCTGTGATATTTTGATAGGGAATGAAGCAAACATAAATTTCCTGAACCTTTCACATTTGAAGGGAAGAACACTGATCATCGATATCGTGTCACCTCAGCTGGAAAAGAAACTGACAGAGTCCGGTCTCAAAGAAGCTCTTGTCTGTCTTCCACAGTTATCAATTTACCCCAAAATGAATTATTCAATTCTCGAAGGGATTGTGCAGATTAAAAAAGGTGTGGGGAACGTTGTTACTCAGGACGATGTTATCAAGCTGGTCGAAGAAGTGAAATTTTCTCCGGCCATAAAAACTTATTATGAAGATGTGGAGGAAGTGACAAAGTTTTCTTTTGTCATCCATCCTCTTTCAAGCAGCTATCTGTTTACTCATCCCTACGCCAAATATATAAAAAAATATTCAAAGCCTCTGGAGAAACTGACAGAGGAACTTGTGACTTACTCGCCGGGATTTTATTACGGAAAAATTGACGGAATCGTCAGTGAGAAAAACGGGAAAAAAGTTGAAGGTTTAATTTATACAGTTACGGAGACTCCTAAGAAATTAATGGAGAGTAAACCGGAAGTCATTTATAAAAAAATTTTGAAGCTCTGTGAAAAAGCAGATGATGCCGGATCAAAAATCATGGGACTTGGTGCTTACACTAAAATTGTAGGAGATGCCGGAGTTACCATTGAAAGACTGAGTCCGATTCCAGTTACAACCGGGAATTCACTTTCAGCGGCCTCTACTTTGTGGGCCGCAAAACTAGCGGTTGAAAAACTGGGTTTTGTTAAAAAAGTTGATACTCAGTTTAAAGGAACAGTGATGGTTGTTGGTGCAACCGGAAGTATCGGTGCAGTCTCTGCAAAAATACTCGCTTTTTCATGGGACAAGATTATCATTGCAGCTCCACGCGCTTATAAACTTATGGAGCTTAAAGAAGAGATTTTAAAAATTAATCCAAAAGCAAAGGTCGAAATTTCAACTGATGCGGATAATTTTTCTGATGTGTGTGATTTGATTATTACGACGACATCGGGCCAGGGAAAAACTATACTCGACATCATGAAAGTGAAACCTGGTTGTGTTATCTGTGACGTTTCACGACCGTTCGATATCAAAGAAGAAGAGGCTATCAAACGTCCGGACGTGATGGTTATTGCCAGCGGTGAAGTAACTCTGCCAGGGAATGTCGATATCAATATTGATATTGGTCTGGAAGGAAATATTGTCTACGCCTGCCTTGCTGAAACGGCATTGCTTGCAATGGATGGAAAATTTGAATCTTTCACACTTTCACGAAATATAAATTATGAAAAAGTTATCGAGATAGACCGTATGGCCCGCGAGCATGGGGTGCGACTGTCACAAATTATGGGGCACAGTGGTTTTATCACTGATGCCGAGTTCGATTTATGTAAAGAGCATGCGCTGGTTAAACTTGCGCGTCCAAAAAAAGAGAAGAAACATGAGTCATAGTTATTTTTCAGGATTAAATTACACACTTGGAAATGAAGATACGAGTGTTGAAATTGAATTGATCAAAAAGCTAAAACCAAAAAAGATTTTTACAATCTGTGGAAGCGGGGGCAGGTCACTTCCACTTATGCATGAGGATGCGGAAGAAATATCTCTGGCCGATTTATCGAAAGAGCAGTTGATGCTGGCCGAATTACGTCTGGCCGCTTACAGGCATTTTTCCCATGAAGAATTTCTTTTATTCTGGGGCTATTACCCATACGCCCATGATAATGATACTGCAAAGAGAAAAGATCTGTTTCAAAAGCTTCAGCTTAAATCCGAATCAAAAACATTTTTTACAAATATCTTCAACGAGATTAATTACTCTTCATTATTGTATCTTGGAAAATGGGAAAGAACTTTTGCCGTTTTTGCCAAGGCCTGTAGAGTTATCATGGGTCTTGATTTCGACCGTATTTTAAGATTTGATAACCTTGACGACCAGATCAAATATTATCATACAGAATTTCCGATTAAGAGATGGAAAATTCTCATTCATATCCTAGGAAACAAGACGATGTTTAATGCTCTTTTGTATAAAGGCGACTTCATTACAAAAAATTCTCCACTCTCTCATTTTGATTATTACTTTCAGGCCTTCGAAAGATTGTTTACTAAGGATCTGGCACAGAAAAGTTTTTTCCTTCAATTATGTTTTTACGGAAAAATAAAATCTCTTGCCGGTGTTCCGGTTGAAGCAAGTTTAGATAGTTTTAACCGTGTCCATGATTCAAAAACAATCGTCAATTACCTGCAGGAAGATTTTGTGAGCAATCTCGCAAAAGGCACAACTCAATATGATTTTCTTTCCCTAAGTGATGTTCCGTCATATTTTCAGGGAGATCTGGAAAGGGATTTCATGCAGAAAATTAAACCGGGTCTGGCCTCTGGTGCGATTATTGTAACCAGGTATTACCTGCGTAAGTCTGACTGTAATCTTAACGGATATGTCGACATTACAGAGTCGTATGCAAAATTAATTGAATTAGAGAAAGTTCAGATGTATGACATTCGCATCTATCAATATCAACCATAATCGGGAGACATACCATGAACAAATTATCAAATGCAGATTTACTAGCTACTTTAGAATGGCGTTATGCTACTAAAAAATTCGACAATACAAAAAAAATCGATGAAAAAACTTGGTCGACTTTAGAACAAGCTTTAATGTTAACTCCTTCGTCATATGGTCTTCAGCCATGGAAATTTATTATCGTTCAAGATTTGCCAACAAGAGAAAAATTGCAAGCTGCTTCTTGGAATCAAGCACAAGTAACAGATTGCTCTCACCATGTGGTATTTGTAATTAAAGAAAAAATGGATGAAGAACACATTTCAAAATTTATTGAACAAACCGCAAAAGTTAGAAACCAAGATATATCGACTCTTGAAGGTTACAAGAAAATGATGATAGGGGACCTTGTTAATGGGCCTCGCTCTGAAGTGATTTCAGAATGGGCCGCGAGACAGGCCTATATTGCTTTAGGAAACTTTATGACGGCAGCTGCTGTTTTGGGTGTAGATACTTGTCCATTCGAAGGTATTGAGCCAAAAAAATACGATGAAATTTTAGGTTTAACTGGTTCAGGGTGGAAAACAGTTTGTGCTTGTCCAGCTGGGTATAGATCTGGAGATGATAAGTATGCCGACGCAAAAAAAGTTCGATTCGACGCTAAGGATCTGATTATTTATAAGTAGATATTTTTTTATGTGCCACTTATTACAATGGTGGCACATAAATTTATCACTCTCATAAATCAAAATACCTGCCTGAAAGCATAAGTCTTTAAAACCTAATATCTCTAAATAGGATACCGATAATTCATTACAATAGGACTTGTCCTATTGCTTAAAACCATAGAGATTTTTATGAAGTTATCGACCACAATTATTTCAATTTTTGCACTCATGATTTTTTCCGGTTGTTCAAAACAAGCAGGAAAAACTGATGCAAAATTAAAATTAAATCTCGCAGGCATCGTCGATTTTTCTTCCGGAATAGGAAGTGCTGGTGCAATTTTATTTGGTAAATCTGCTACAGGTGAGCAGTTCGGAAAAATTATTACAAGTACAGAAGAAAATCTTGAACTGACAAACGGTGACTGGTCATTTTATGCAGTCATGTGGAAAAATGTTGGTGCTGATAAGTTCAGTGATCGTGCTTATTGTGGAAAGAGTGTGCAAAAATTAACAGGTGTTGCAGCTTCAGTTTCCATGAGTCTGAATAATGTCAACTGTGCTGACAATGATTTTTCCGGTGGTCTTAGTTACGATAAATTTGTTTCTCCGGATACCCTAAAACATTTTGCTGATTTTTATATTGAAGACTGTGAAGATGCTAATGCGGCCAATAATTACACCTGCAGAAAATCCAATCATGGGAGTGCTATTTCCTACAGACTCGCTTTTAAAAGTTATAAGCGCATGCCAGGTGGACCTGTTCAATTAAGCACTGAAACTCTTTATTCTGTTTGTACAACCAATACCGCAATGGCAAGTATCGGGATGCAGTCGAACTTTCCTTCGTCAAATACTGCAATGCCATTCGTTGTTTCAGTAGAAATGTTTTTAAGTACGGCCAATTGTGATCCGGCAGATCCAAAAGGAATTTACACTTATACTTTTGACCAGGGTTTAAGTTCCAATACGCCATTAAATAAATTGGTTAGTAATGGTGGTTATTCTTGTACACCTACTATTACAACTGAACAGCAATGCGTAGACATCGGTGGGACCTGGTCTGGAAGTTGCACTGGTATTCCAACCCCAATTTCTAAATTTATTCCAGTCGCAGAATGTACGGCAGCACCTTCGGCACCGACAAGTAGTACAGTTAGAAACTTGAAGCAAATGGTAACAATGCCTACTGCATTTATTTGTAGAAATAATTCAACAACAGCAACCGGTACAGATGTTTTTCCTGCTGGAGATGGTTCTGCAAACCGTCCGTTTGCAATTTGTAACGAATGGCAGATTAATCAGATTGGAGAAGCTTCGTCGAGTGCAGCGATGGCCACTTATAATTATAAACTGCTTAATAATCTTGATATGAACAAAACTGATTTCAGCGGGAACTATCCTAAACCATCGTGTATGGGAGTTGCCGGATCTCTGATTACTGATCACCACAACTTTAATCCGCTTGATAAAATTATTGATGGTGCTTGTAATAATGTCTGGGGCACTCCAGGCTTTACAGGTCACTTTGACGGGAATAATAAAGTTATTTCTAATGCCAGAATAGTTTCAGAAACATCTCTCTATTTAGGGTTCGTGAGAAAGCTCAACTCAAATGGATGGATACGAAATTTAAGTTTTAAAAATCTCGAAGTGCGTGGACTTAATTTTATCGGCGGCGTGGCCGGAGAATCGTCGACTTCTGCGGCCGATGCAATTAAAAATATTAAAATAGATAAACTTGAACTTGAGGCCAAAAATAACGGGAACACTGATGGAGAATTTGTCGGTGGTATTACTGGAGTATTTTCTCTGTCAACAATCACAGATGCCATTGTGACGAATGCAAAACTTCGTGGAAGAAATAAAGTTGGCGGTCTCGTTGGTGAAAATAGCGGTACTATTAAAAAGGCAAAATTCAGAGGCGTGATTAGAAATGATAGCGGGAACTCTTCTAATTATATCGGCGGACTTACCGGGCACAATGCTTCCAGTGGAGTTATAGATAGTTCCTTTTCAGAAGGTGCTATTAATTCCAGCGCCGATAATACCGGTGGTATAGCCGGTGTGAATGAGGGAATTATTAAAAACTTTTATTCTCTTATGACTGTTTCTGTAGATTATTTTGGTGCTCCCTCAACTGCTTCAATTGGTGGGATCACGGGCACTGATATCGGTGGTACGGTTACCAATGGTTATTTTGACGGACTCGTTGCATATACTGGTAACTCAGCTTTAAGCAATCATAAATTTACTTCACTTGTATCCAACTCTTATAATAGTTGCTTCAATGATCTGAGCAATACTCAAGTTTGTGGAAACTTAACCTATGCAACTATTCGGATGGCCTCTTCATATACAATATATGCGGCCGATGCACCTTTATGGCAGTTCGAAGCTTCAGATACTATGACTCCAAAATTAGCATGGGAAAACAGAGAGTGTTTTACCAATAGTAATTCGTCGACTGTCGCTGCACAGATTTCATCGGGTAGAGGAACTGCTGCGAATCCGGTTAATATTTGTACCAGCTCTCAGTTTAAAGACATGGGTTCAGGTACTGCATATTTTTATAAAATGCTTGATGATATTAATATCGCAAACTTTACTAAGGCCAGCTTCATTCCGTCATTTAACGGTGTATTCGACGGGACTGATCATTCTCTCTATGGACTATTCGTGACGATGTCTACGGATTCATCAGAAAAAGTCGGACTTATAAATGAAAATAACGGAACCATTAAAAATTTATTTTTAATAGGTGACACCATTACTAACTCGGATGCATCAGACCTTGCTACTGGTTTATTAACTGGAAGCAATTTAGGGACAATTGCAAATGTAAAAGTTCGCGGTTCAGCTGTTAGCGGAAGATTTGTTGTTGGTATCATTGCTGGTGATAACGGGAACGGAGCTTTTGGAACAATTGAAAAAGTTGATGTAGATAATGTTACCGTTCAAGGTGAATCAAAAGTAGGTGGTATTGCCGGAAGAAATTTTACCAATGGAAAAATTTTAAGAGCGATGGCAAAAGCTAACATCGGCAAATTTGCACCTGCAGCTAGTACTGTAAACTCCTTTGGAGGAATTGCCGGATACAATAACGGTACTATTGATCAGGCCCGCGTTGATGGCTCCATTACATTAGTAGCACCTACTGCCTCTGCGACTGTTGAAGTTGGTGGAATTGTCGGAAATAATTTAGGAATAATTAAAAACACTATGACAGTTGATAGATTCAGAATCAACGTTGCTGATACTAAAAATGTTGGTGGTCTTGCTGGAAAAAATACCGGAACAATTAATACATCGTTTGCAGTTGGGAAAACAATTTTTTCGTACCTGAACTCAATAGCTACTGCCGCAGAAAATTTTCACTCACTTGTTGGACTTAATACCGGTTCAATGTTGAATAGTTATTACCTGGAAAATTCAGCGGCCTCAATGGTTGTTAACAGCAGGCAGACTACAGCATGTGCTTATAATGGTCCTGGGGATTATCGTTTTGCAACCGATGCTACGGCCAATTTTACGATGGCCAGCGGAAGTAAACCTGATGCCATTTTACTTCAAAGTAATGGCAATAGCATGTCTGTCCTTACTCCTGTGGTAATTCCAGTAGACTACACACTTTCAATTGGAATTACGTGCCCTAATACAGGAACTAATTATGAATCATTCGTTCTGTATGATTTAACTCCAAACTATACGACAGGTGTGCAGAATGCTGGTGCCTTTTTCAATCCCGCGACTTTTATCTACGGCGGGTCGGCCTGGGACATGGGCTACCTGAATCATACCAATCCTGCTCTTTCCATCAGAGAATCAGACATTATGGACTACTTCAAGGCAGATATGTATGGGAATGTAGTTCCTTCGAATGTTCCAGTGTGGATGATAGAAGAAGGCGAGAAGTACCCAAGCCTTGTTCAACTTGATCATAACTAATATTAAATATAAAAAAAGGCCGGAAATTGTTCCGGCCTTTTTATTTTCAATAAATTTTAATTTCTAAAAATCACGACCCGCACATTACACAGTCTTCAGGATTGTCGATTGAACAAACCATTGCTGCCATTTGCTCTTCGGTTGTCTTAACAGCAGGCATTTCATTATTTTTAACTGTGAACTGAACAGCGTTAACTGCAGCTCTTGTTCTTAAATAATACATCCCTGTCTTAAGACCTGCTTTCCATGCATAAAAGTGCATAGAAGAAAGTTTTCCGAAGTTAGGGTCTTCCATAAATACGTTCAGTGACTGGCCTTGATCGATGTAAGGGCCGCGTCCTGCTGACATATCCACAACAGCTTTTTGCTTAATTTCCCAGATCGTTTTGTATAAAGCTTTTACTTCTTCAGGAATCACTTCGATGTTTTGAACAGAACCATTGTTAGCAATGACTTCGTTTCTCATCTTATCATTCCACAGGTTGATCTTAATAAGATCATTCACCAGGTATCTGTTAACAACTGCGAACTCTCCCGATAAAACACGTCTCACATAAATATTTGAAGTGATCGGCTCGAAACACTCGTTGTTCCCTAAGATTTGTGATGTTGAAGCTGTTGGCATTGGAGCAACTAAAAGTGAGTTTCTCACTCCGTATTGTTGTACGTCTGCTTTTAGTGCTTCCCAATCCCAGTTTCCTGAAGTTGGTTTTACATTCCACATATCAAACTGGAAAATCCCTTCTGATACAGGGGACCCCTGGTAAGTTTCGTACGGGCCGTTTTTAATCGCAAGGTCTTTTGAAGCTGTCATCGCTGCAAAATAAATTGTTTCAAAAATGTCGTTGTTTAGTTTAAGCGCTTCTTTTGATTCAAAAGGAAGTCTCATTTCAAAAAACGCGTCTGCTAATCCCTGTACTCCTAAACCAATCGGACGGTGTCTCATGTTTGAGTTACGTGCTTCTGGAACCGGGTAGTAGTTGATATCGATAATGCGGTTTAAGTTAACCGTCATTTGATAAGCAACATCGTAAAGTTTTTTATGGTCGTATCTTGGTCTGTCACCTGTTGTATCAACAAATCTGTTAAGGGCAACCGAGGCAAGGTTACAAACTGCAACTTCGTCGGGAGCTGTGTACTCAAGGATTTCTGTACAAAGGTTAGAAGACTTGATGGTCCCAAGGTTTTTCTGGTTTGATTTTTCGTTAGCTGCATCTTTGTACAACATATACGGTGAACCAGTTTCAATTTGCGATTCAAGAACAGCAAACCAAACGTCCTGAGCTCTGATTGTTTTCTTCGCAAGACCTTTTTCTTCGTAAGACTTATAAAGTTCTTCGAATTTTTTTCCTGAACAGTCTGAAAGACCTGGAGCTTCGTGTGGGCAAAATAGTGACCACATTCCGTCTTCTTCAACACGCTTCATGAAAAGATCCGGGATCCAAAGTGCGTAGAATAAATCGCGAGCACGTTGCTCTTCTTTACCTGTGTTCTTTTTCATTTCAAGGAAGTCGAAAATATCAGCATGCCATGGCTCTAGATAAACCGCGAAAGCACCTTTACGTTTTCCTCCACCCTGATCAACGTATCTTGCTGTATCGTTAAATACTTTTAGCATTGGTACGATACCGTTAGATGTTCCGTTTGTTCCTTTAATGAATGTCCCTTTAGCGCGGACATTGTGAATCGCGAGCCCTATACCGCCGGCAGATTGAGAAATTAAAGCAGTCTGCTTTAATGTTTCATAAATCCCGTCGATAGAATCGTCTTTCATAGTTAAAAGGAAACATGAAGAAAGCTGAGCTTTATTTGTTCCCGAGTTAAAGAGAGTAGGAGACGCATGTGTGAAATATTTCTCACTCATTAAGTTATAAGTTTTGATAGCCGATTCGATGTCGTTTAAGTGAATCCCTACAGAAACTCTCATTAACATTTGTCCCGGACGCTCAACGATTTTGTTGTTCATCTTTAGAAGGTAAGATTTTTCTAAAGTTTTGAATCCGAAATAGTCGTAGTTGAAATCGCGTCTATCAATTAAAGCTTTGTCTAATTGTTCAGCGTTTTTCATAACTGTTTCGTAAAGTTCAGTTGAAACGAGGGGAGAGTACTCACCAGTTACCGGGTTATGGTAGTGGTACATTGCTTTAATGTTTTCAGAGAAACATCCGCGAGTTTCTTTATGAAGATTTGATACAGCAATTCTACCCGCCAAAGTAGCATACTGTGGATGCTGAGTTGATAAATAAGCTGCTGTTTCAGCTGCTAGTTGATCAAGCTCTTTCGTTGTAATTCCATCGTAAATTCCTTCGATAACTTTTTTTGCGATCTTCATCGGATCGATAAAGCTTCTATCTAAATCAAAACAAAGTTGTTCAATTCTTTCCGTGATTTTATCGAATTTAATCGGCTCTTTTTCGCCACTTCTTGTGTTTACGTACATCTTAAAACTCCGCGTCTAGTGTGAATGTGTGTGATTGTTTCTCTCCCAAAACACCAGGTCTTTGGTATTCAGAGACTCTCTTCTCGAAGAAGTTCGTTTTCCCTTCCAGGGAAATGAGCTCCATCCAGTCGAAAGGATTTTTTGTGTTGTAAAATTTAGGAGCATCTAACTGCTCTAACCAGTGATCGGCCACGAATTCAATGTACTGAGACATTGAATCTTTGTTCATACCAATCAGAGATACCGGAAGAGACTCAAGAATAAATTCTTTTTCGATCTCTACAGCTTCAGTGATGATTTGAGTGATGTCCGCTACGCTGATGCGCTCTTCTTTATCTAAAAGATTGTGCATAAGAACTGCGAACTGGCAGTGAAGACCTTCGTCACGTGAAATGAACTCGTTTGAAGTCGCAAGACCGGCCATCAGTCCGCGTTTTTTCAACCAGTAAATTGCACAGAAAGATCCAGAGAAGAAAATCCCTTCGATAGCAGCGAAAGCTACGAGTCTGTGAGCGAATGACTTCTTAGATGAAATCCAGTCCAGTGCCCATTTTGCTTTTTTCGCTACACACGCCATGTTTTCAGTGGCGTGGAAGAGTTTATCTTTTTGTTTCGGATCTTTAATGTATGTATCAATTAGCAGTGAGTAGGTTTCAGAGTGGATGTTCTCCATTGCAATCTGAAATCCGTAGAAGCAACGAGCTTCAGGGATCTGCACGTCTTTATAGAAACGAAGTGCAAGGTTCTCGTTAACGATTCCGTCAGATGCTGCGAAAAACGCCAGAACGTGAGAGATGAAATATCTTTCATCGTCGTTTAGCTTGTTTTCCCAGTCGTTAAGATCGGGAACAAGATCGATTTCTTCTGAAGTCCAGAAGACGGCCATGTGCTTTTTGTACATGTCCCATACTTGTTGATATTTAATTGGAAAAAGCACGAAACGATTATCGTTCGGTGCAAGAATAGCTGACTTAGCTTCCTGTGCCATTTGTGTCTCCTGAATGTCTCTAGTACCGTGTTGTGTGTGTGTTTATAGAAATCTTTACTTCCGTTTTGTTGTTAATTAAGGTTTTGGGCCTAGGATTTTAACGCGAAAAAGTTTTTGTAAATTCATTCTATAAATTAAAGATAACAAGATCGCGTGAGTTTACAAATAATTTATTCGCTAATCCTTGCGACAAATTAACCGACTATTTCATGTTATCACTTTTCGGAGATGCAATAAATAGCAATGATTTTAATGGTTTGAACTAGGCAGAATTGGTCCTATGAATCTATTTTTTCCCATCTAATTAAAACTTACATCGATAAAATTAGATCACAATTAAATAAAATACATCTAAAGAATCACCGCACCACTACTATATGTAGTGTTTGATCTGCGTCTTGCTTCATATATCTTGTGTGCAAAATTCAAAAAACTCGAATTTTTACACCATATTTACTTTTCTAAACGCCAAAACATCCTTGACTAAATTACTCTAAGGCCTCAAATTTCTTTCTTCACAATTAAAGCAGGGCCTAGATGTTAATTTCAAAAATTAAGAACGTGTTTATCGGAAATCCACTAACAATGGATAAACTTGAGGAAGAACGAATTCCCAAGTGGAAAGCTCTCGCAGTTCTTTCATCAGATGCTCTTTCATCAGTTGCATACGCTACTGAAGAAGTTTTAATTCCTCTTTCACTTTTTGCAGTCACTGCAATGGCGTGGTCAATTCCGATGGCCATTGGTGTTGCCGTCCTTTTAATGATCATTACACTTTCTTATCAGCAAACAATCAGCGCTTATCCACATGGTGGTGGTGCTTACACTGTTGCCAAAGAAAACTTAGGTGAGACAGCAGGCCTTGTTGCCGGTGCTGCTCTTCTTATCGATTATATTTTAACTGTTTCAGTTTCGGTTTCAGCAGGTCTCGAAAACATCGGCTCTGCTTTTCCATTTATTTCCGAACACAGAGTTCTCATTGGCGTTTTAATCATTTTTACGATCATGATTTTAAACCTTCGCGGTTTAAAAGAATCATCAAACGTCTTTGCTTACCCGACATACTTTTTTATTCTTTCAGTTCTCTTAATGTTAATTGTCGGTGGTTATAAAATTTTAATGGGTATCGCGCCGATGGTTCACCCTGTCGTTCACGAAGCTTATCCGGAAGTACCACTCTTCTTATTACTTAAAGCATTCGCCTCGGGGTGTTCTGCTTTAACAGGTATCGAGGCCATCTCAAACGGTGTTCCCATTTTCAGAAAACCTTCACAGCACAATGCGAAGGTCACAATGATGTGGATGACAGTTATCCTTGGAAGTTTTTTCCTTGGAATTACTCTTCTTGCTCACGTTTACGGAATCGTTCCGGTTCACGGTGGCGAAACAGTCATGTCTCAATTGGCGCGACAAATTTTCGGACAAAACATTTTCTACTATGCGACTCAAGCTGCTGTTGCTTTAATTTTATTTCTTGCTGCCAATACAAGTTATGCTGACTTTCCAAGATTAACTTCGTTAATTGCGAAAGACAGATTTTTACCGAGACAAATGTCTTCAATCGGGGACCGTTTAGTTTTCTCAAACGGAATCATCGGTCTGACTTTTTCTGCTGCATTACTTTTAATCATCTTTAAAGGATCAACTCACAGACTGATTCCTTTATATGCCGTAGGTGTATTTTTATCATTCACACTTTCTCAAAGCGGGATGATCATTCACCATTTAAAAACCAAAGCTCCACACTGGAAAAAAGGTTTAATGATTAACGGCGCCGGTGCCATCACCACGTTCATGGTTTTGATCGTCATCGGAATCACTAAATTCGCGCTTGGTGCGTGGATGGTAATTATCCTTATCCCGACACTGGTTTTATTTTTCAAGCAGATTAAGGTGCATTACCTGGCCGTTGGTCACCAGCTGGCCCGCGACAGTTACCACCAGGACTTAACGAAAGAAGGAAACGAAGTTTTTGTGGCGATCGTTCCAATTTCCGGAATTCACCCGGGAGTTGTTAAGGCCGTGAGATACGCACTGACCATCAGTAAAGACGTCCGCGTTTGTTATGTAGACATCGACAAGGACGCCACTGCGAAGATGTTAAAGGTCTGGGATAAATGGTCTCAGGGATTACCTCTCGAAATTCTTGAATCACCGTACAGATCGGTTTTAGGGCCGCTGTTAACTTATATTGATAAAGTTCACGTGGAGTCGGGAAGTGAGATGATTTCGGTTGTCGTTCCGGAGTTCATTACGAAGACGTGGTATCACCAGTTCCTTCATAATCAGATGACACTGGTTTTAAGAACGGCGCTTAGGTTTAAGCCTGGTAAAGTTGTAACTTCGATTAAGTATTATTTATAAAAAAAAAGGCCCTCAATTGAGGGCCTTTCATATTTTAAGCTACGTTCTGATATTTTTTCATCTGCATTTCAAGCTTCGCCTGATTGATTAGTTTCTCGGGAACCTTTTTCAAATCATTCGTAAAACCAACATAAGAAAGAGACTTGATCATCCATTTTGTTGGATCGAAATGAAACCATCTGATCCCGTTTCTGTAATCAGTCGGGAAGTAGTGGTGGTAGTTATGGTAACCCTCTCCGTAAGAGAATACGGCCATCACAGCGCTGTCTCTAGCTGTATTTGAGTCTGTATAAGGACGTGTTCCTACAATGTGGCAAAGAGAGTTGATAAAGAATGTACAGTGGTGAACGAAAACCACGCGGCCAACACCTGCTAAAGCGAATCCACCAAGAGCAGAACCTAAAAAGTGTCCGATCACAGTTGGAAGAATGAATCCCATCGTTACACATAACCATAAGTAGTTTCTGTGTTGCCACATAACTAGTTTATCATTTAAAAGATCTTTCGGGTATTTTGGATCGATGACCTTTTCCTGATAGAAAATCCATCCGATGTGCGCGTACCAGAAACCTTTATTGATGTTGTATGGATCTTTGTCACCGTCAACATGGTTGTGGTGAACGCGGTGATCCGCGGCCCATTTTAAAGCTGAGTTTTGAAAAGTCGCTGCACCAAAAAGAAGGTACATTAACTTTACAGCTTTATTTGCTTTATAAGTTTTGTGTGCGAACAAGCGGTGATATCCGCCAGTGATCGACATTCCTGTGATGAAATAAAATAAAACTGCCAGCGCGATCTGTGACCACTCTAGGCCATGGCGGCTGAAGTATAACCAACTGAGCGCGATCGCTACAATTGGAGTAGAAGTTAAAAAGATTGTGTTAACCCAATCAAGCTTCGGTTGCTTCACACCTTCTAAATGTGTTTCAACTGTATCTTTTGGCCCTAGGTCCATGTGTGTTTCAAAGCTTCCTGGCTTCATAAGCGTCCCCCGTGTCCTACTAGTGTAGTCGGAAAGACGCTTGTGCAGTGTAAAACAAATGTCACAATTCTTGTGATAAACGTCTGAGATTTAGCGGAGGAAATCCTCTAATACCAATGAAGTTTCAGATTTTTCATCTCTGTATTTCACGATAATCGCACATTGCAAAGTTAGCCCCAATTCCTTGGCATATGTATTCGTCGACGAAACTGGTCGGTTTCCAGGTACGACAACAGCGTTTTCTGGAATAGGTTCTCCCTTCTCAAGCATGCGTCCGTTTACGATATCATAAACTGGAATTCCTTTTGAGAGAATTACTCCAGGAGCGATGACTGCTCTTCTTTTTACAACGATCCCTTCAACGATCACTGCACCTGCTCCGATAAATGCTTCATCTTCGATCACTACCGGATTAGCGCCGATTGGTTCAAGCACGCCACCGATCTGCACAGCTGCAGACAAATGAACGCGTTTTCCAATCTGAGCACATGATCCAACAAGCACGTGTGAATCAACCATTGTTCCTTCATCTACGAAAGCACCAACGTTGATATAACTTGGTGGCATGATGATAACACCTTTTGCAACGTGAGCTCCACGGCGAACTGAAGTTCCACCAGGAACAACGCGAACTCCTTGTTCAAGTCTGAATGATTGGGCCATTAGATTATGTTTATCAACGAAACCGTTTTCTTCTTTAAGAATTCCCGCTTTGAAAGCTTCAAGGATTTGTTGTTTTACTGCCGTGTTTGCTGTCCACTTTCCGTCTTTAAAATCAGCAGAGCGAACTCTTCCTGCTTCAAGTTCGTTAAGCATTTTTTCCCATTCTGTTACAACAACCATTAGTTATTCTCCTTAAACCAAGTTTTAATTTTTTTATCAGCATCTAAAACAGGCGTATTGTCCGCAAGATCTAAATGATGAAGAGGTGCGCGAAGCACGTTTGTTTTTATTTTTCCCTGAGCGTGCATAAGATTTTTTACCGGTACAGGATTAGCTGCGATAAAAAGTGTATCGCATGATTTTTTCCATAAATCTGCTTCAGCTGTAGTTAATTTTCCTGCTAATGTTTTTTCCACATAAGCACGAGTTTCAACCGGCCATGCGTTGCTCGCCACAGAAACTAATCCCACACATTTGTGTGGTTTAAAATCAGGAACCATTCCGTCGTCACCACTATAAAGACGGGCCTTCGGAGCAGCTTCACCATATTTTTTAAAGTCTTCTACTGATCCACTTGCTTCTTTAATGGCCCAGAAATTTTTGTGATCTTTTAAGTTTTTGATTGCATCGAAATTCATTTTTACGCCCGTTCTTCCCGGAACATTGTAAAGCATACAAGGTCTGGTTGCGAGATCCATGATCGCCTTAAACCATTGTGTCTGTCCGTGTTCACCTGGTTTCGCGTAAAGCGGAGTCACCACTAAATAAGCATCAAGGCCCTTCAGTGAGTTTAAATATGAAACGTATTCAAGAGTTTCTTTCTGGTTGAATCCACCGATACCTGTCATCACCGGAACTGATAAATTTAACCCAAGACCGAACTCCAGAACTTTTCTGCATTCATCTTTATTTAAGTTAAGTGCTTCACCTGTTGATCCCAAAATAACAACGGCCACTTTCGCAGCATCTTGTTCCTTTAAAATCTTTTCAAAAGTCGGGTAATCAACAGTTGAGTCAGCATTCATCGGAGTGACGATCGCTGTCCATAACGGGTATTCATTGATGTTTTTTGTCATAAAAATTATCGTCCTTTTAAAAGTTCTTTTTGAACAACATCTTGGAAAAGATGAAGGCCAGGTGTGAGTGTTGTTATTTTGTTGGCCGCAAACAAGGCCCCTTCTGCAAAGATTTTGCGATCAAGTGCTTCGTGCTTAATAGTAATTTCTTCGACAGGAGTTTTTAATTTTAATTCGTGGATTCCTATCACGTCTCCAATTCGCTCCGAGGTAATATTCACGTCATGATCCAGCCATTTTTTCCACGAGAGAGCTGTCCCTGATGGAGCATCTAATTTTTTAGTGTGATGAACTTCGTTCATAGAGTACTGAACATTATTGATGATTGAATCTGCTTCTTTCATAATGAGAATCATCTGGTGAACCAGGTTCATTCCAAGAGAAAAGTTAGTAGCGTAGATCCATTTTGAACCTAGGACTTTTAATTTTTTATCGAAATCAGAAGGCCATTCCATTCCCGTTGAGCCAGTCACGACCGGAATTTTAGATTCAAGAAGGAGAGTCATGTACTCTTTAAAAACGTCACCTGATAAAAAAGAAATCACGACATCGTGGGCTTTTAACAATTCTAGTGTCGGATGATTTTTCGAATCAAAAACCGTGTGAGGGATGTTGTTTTGAACTAAAAGTTCCAACACTCGTCCGCCGGTTTTTCCTTTTCCAAGTAATGCTATTTTCATTAAATCCTAAAATATTAGTTAATAAAAGTTTTGTGAAGGCGTTTAATCGCTTCTTCACCTTGAGTTCCGTCGACGATAAAACAGAAGTTGTGCTTGCTTGCTCCAAGACAAATCATGCGAACGTTGATGTCGCTGATTGAGTCGAAGATTTTTTTAGCGAGCCCTGGAGTATGATTGATATTGTTTCCGATTAAAGAAATTAAAGATAGATCCTCTTCAACCAAAACTTCTGCCTGTTGTTCCAGGTCTCTTATCAGCGCCTTATTTAAAAGTGCTGAATCATCAAGAGTCATTGAAACTGAAATTTCAGATGTCGTAATCGCATCGATTGAAACTTTATGGTCGTTAAATATTTTAAAAATTGAAAATAAAAATCCGTGCGAGTACAACATTTCCGGAGTTGAAACAGTGACCAGAACTTGTTTTTTACGAATGGCCATGGCGCGGACAAGGGGAGTGTGTTCCACATCTTTTTTAATCCACGTTCCACCTAAATCAGCACCAAAACTCGATCCAACGAAGACCGGAATTTGCGATCTGATGGCCGGCATAAGAGTCGCCGGGTGAAGAATTTTTGCACCGAAAGTTGCAAGTTCAGAAGCTTCTTTAAAAGAAATTTCCGGGATGCTTCTTGCTTCAGGACAAATTCTTGGATCTGTTGTCGCGATTCCTGCAACGTCAGTCCAGATTTCTAAAATATCTGCTTTCACACCTTCCGCCAAAATGGCCGCTGAATAATCAGATCCACCGCGACCTAAAGTCGTCGTCATTCCATCTTCAGTGCTGCCGATGAAACCTTGAGTGACATAAATCACTTCTTCGTGTCTGATGGCCCCTAGCCTTTTTTCACAACGAGAAACAATCTCTGCTGTTAATGGACGTGCTTTTCCAAACTGGTGATCAGTAATTAAAACATCGCGGACATCAAGCCACTCAGATTTTGCATTCGATTTTTCTTTATTTAAAGTTAACGTCATCGCCTGTCTGAATAAAATTGAAGAAAGTCTTTCTCCAAAACTCTGCATTGAATCCATTGCTTTTAATGAGCAGTCTTTTAATAAATGAATTCCGCGAGACATTGATTCAAGTTCACCAAGCATTTCATCCATCATTAAAAGAGATGATTTATCCAGTTCAAGATCAGCAGCGATTTTATGGTGTTTGTTTTTTATTTTATTGATGATGACTTGTGCTTTTTCCCAGCTGCTTTTTTCTGCAGTGTTCGCCAGCTCAATTAAATCATTAGTCGTTCCGCTCGTGGCAGAGACGACAACAATTTTTGAACCCTGCTTAAGAGCAACGTTCGCAGATCGAAGCATACACTGAGCGTCTCCCATTGAGGTTCCGCCGAATTTTGAAACAATAAGTTGATTAGAGTTGTAAGCAGTTTTCATACACAATCCCGTAGATTTATTTTTACAAAGAATTCTAAAAGATAATAGACTGAGTGAAAACATCAAATATAGGAAAAATCACATGAAGTTAGGGATTGTTGGCTCAAGAGGAATGGTTGGACAGGTTTTAATGGAGAGAATGCTTCAGGAAAACGATCTCAAACATTTTGAAACGACATTTTTTTCAACATCAAATGCCGGTGGAGAGCACCCCTTTTCAAAAATTTCCAATGTTGATCCTAAATTAAAAGATGGAAATGATGTAAATGAGTTAAAAAAAATGGATGTCATCATCACTTGTCAGGGCGGAGATTACACAAAAGCAGTGTACTCGAACCTGAGATCTCAGGGCTTTAAAGGTTATTGGATCGATGCGGCCTCAACTCTTCGTATGGAATCTGACAGCACAATCATTTTAGATCCGGTTAATTTAGATGTGATCAAAAAAGCGCTGAAAGATGGAAAAACAGATTTCATTGGCGGAAACTGTACAGTTTCCTTAATGCTCCTGGCCTTAGGCGGCCTTTTTAAAGCGGGCCAGATCGAATGGATGACGTCGATGACTTACCAGGCAGCAAGCGGCGGTGGTGCCCGTCACATGAACGAACTTTTAAACCAGATGAAATTTTTCACTGACCGCGTGATGGCCACTGAAACAAATCTTTCAAATAAAATTTTAGAAGTTGAAAAAAATATCACAGGACTAATGAGTGACTCCGCTTTTCCAAAAGAAAATTTTGGATTTCCATTAGCAGCTAATTTACTACCGTGGATCGATGCAGATTTAGAAAACGGTCAGAGTAAAGAAGAATGGAAAGCGATGGCCGAAGGAAATAAAATTCTTCAAAGTACAAAGGCCATTCCAATTGACGGAACTTGTGTGCGTGTTTCAAGTCTGAGATGTCATGCTCAGGCACTGACGATTAAACTTAAAAAGAATATCCCACTTGATGAAATCGAGATGATGCTTGCTGAACATAACCCGTGGGCGAAAGTTGTAGCGAATAATAAAAGCGACTCGCTCAGGTATTTAACTCCACAATACGCCAGTGGAAAGCTGGAAGTACCCGTGGGAAGACTTCGCAAAATGTATATGGGAGATGACTATCTCAATGCTTTTACAGTGGGCGATCAGCTTCTGTGGGGAGCTGCTGAACCCTTGAGACGCATGCTTCACATTCTGTTGGAAAATAATACCTGAGCGAGAAATTTATGCGCTCATGGTTTAAACTGATAGCACTAATATTCTCACGGATGAGAATAAAAAATCAGGATGATTCTTCAATGATCAAAAATAATCTAGCGCTAGGTTCATTAACTCTTTTGGTTCTGGCCTCTGGTTGTGCCGGACATGGAACGAGAAATCCTTCTTCAGAAGAAAATGAAAGTTTAGAAAGCATCATTAGTCAGATTGGGAGTGCTTCCTCACAAAAGGCACTGGACTCACAATCCTGCAAAAAAAATTACGATGAATTATACATGAAGCTTTTTAACCTTGCCGGTGAAACAGCTTATCTCGATGCCAATGACGTCGCGAAAATGGATAAAGATATTCAGGATTCATTTAATGCCAGAATTGCCCTGAAAGATTCTTTTAGAGGCTTCAGCGTTGATAGTGACTGTTATAAAAGTGCATCTGATGTTTTCAGAGGCCTTCGTTATGTTGAAGATTATTTAATCGGCCTTCGCATGGACCGTACACAAAACGGGCCATCAGAATACGTAAACCTTAAAGGTGAATTTCCTTATTTACTGGTGAATCCAAAATTCACAGGCGATTTTAAATCGTATGAAGATTTAAAATCAGGCGACATCGTATTGTCCCGTGGAAATGCATTTTCTTCTGCGGCCATTGCGAGAATTGGTGTGAATGACTATCAGTTTTCTCATTTAAGTTTCGTTTATAAAGAATCAGAAAATGCACCTATCATGACAACCGAAGCACACATTGAAATTGGAAGTGTGGTTGAGCCGATTGAATCTCATATTGCAGGAAAAAACTCACGTGAAGTGGTCTTCAGGTATAAGGATGCAGAAGTTGCTCATACTGCTTCAAAATATATGTACGACAAAGTTAAAGCGGCCCAGGATAAAGGTCACAACATTGAGTATGACTTTACGATGGACTTTAAGAACGAAGATAAACTATTTTGTTCAGAAATTATTTCTCACGGATTCAAGCACGCTCTTCCGTCCGAAGATTATTTCCCGATGTTCAAATCAAAATTTACTGTCGGAATTATTCCGTTTTTAAATACCATCGGAGTTCCGGCGACAAAAAACAATATTTCGACGATGGAAGTTTTCGCTCCTGGTGACGTTCAATTTGACCCGCGTTTTGATATGGTAGCTGAATGGCGCAATCCCAGAAAAATGGAAGAGTCGCGATTAAAGGATTTTATCCTTACAAAAATGTTTGAGCGCATGGACGCCAGCGGATATGTAATTGATCCGAGCTTTAAAATGTCGGCAGAAACACGCGCACTTTGGATTTTAAGAAGAACTCCGGTGGTGAAAAAATTCCTGGAAAAGAAATTTTCAGCGACGATGAACATCGGCCAGATGGAGTTGTTTATGGCCATCGACCGTATTGGCGATTCTATCTTTAAGGAAGTTGAAAAGAAGTCGCTGGAGTTTGAACGTCCGATGACGCCGAAAGAAATTTACGTGGTTTTGGATGACTTTTTTAAGCAAGACTTCGAAACATATACAAGGTATAAGAAAGGCGAAGATATGACGAAACCGGTTTTTCACCAGTGGTTTCACCCTTAGGAGTGCTACGTGTCTGTTGCAATCGAAAATGCCCTGGCCGAATTAAAAAAAGGTAAATTTATTTTAGTCTGTGATGAAGAATCAAGAGAAGATGAAGCTGATCTGATTATGGCCGCGCAGTTTGTAACGACAGAAAATGTAAACTTCATGATCAATAACGGGCGCGGACTCATTTGCGTTCCACTATCAACAACGACAGCTAAAAAATTAAATCTTCCGCTGATGGTTCAGGACCACGCGGGAACTTATGAGACGGCCTTCACTATTTCCGTCGACTATAAAAAAACAAATACAGGTATTTCTTCACAGGACAGGGCCATGACGATCAGTGCTCTGGGAAATGCAGAAAGCACTTCAGAAGACTTTTTACGTCCGGGACATATATTTCCACTCATTGCCTGGGATGAAGGCGTATTGGTGCGTGCAGGACACACAGAAGCGGCCGTGGATTTCATGAAGCTTGCAGGTTTAAATCCTGTGGCAGTTTTGTGTGAAACACTGAGTGCTGATGGAGTTCCGTTAAAAGGTGATTTACTTCGCGAATTCGCCGCTCATTTCAACATTCAGATTGTTTCAATCACTGAGCTGATTGAATTCCGTCGTTCAAAATCTATTTCTTAAATGTAGCAAGATAAGCATGGATCGCAGGAATGTCGTTTTTCAGCTGAGGAAAGTCCGGCATTACTCCTGATGTACGTTTTGGTTTGTAGCCTGGCGGATAGCCGCGTGTGAGCACTCTCGCCGTTATAAGTTCTAAACTTGATCCTGCAATCGCAGGCCCGATACTTCCATCCAGAGAGGGATTCGGGTTATGACAGGCAATACAGTTCGACATGAAGACACCCTTACCGCGCGCTTCCAGCGGGGATAATGGAGCTTCTGTCGTAGAATTTTTCTGGCATGAAGAAAAAAGTGAGAGCAGACATGCTGCCCCCACTATTGCTAAAATTTTTTTAGAATTTTTTGAAATCATAATTAAAGTTTTTGAATTCCGAATTCAATCACAACATAAAGAATTGCAGTTAAAAGAATTCCCATGTGAACCACACCTTTAATAGATGTAATTTTAATTGTGTCTGTTTTTCCTTTGATTGCGTTTAATTCAAGTAGACCGATGATTACCACTAAAATTAGAGCAAGGATTTTACCGTTGTAGTCCGGGTTAACTTGAGCTGGAAGGTGAGATGCAGCTCCCATTAAAAATAACATTGGAAGAGAAAAAAGTGTGTTGTGTCTTGAAGCAAGACCTGCTTTTGCAGCAGCACCGGCCGCTTCAGGAAGAGCAGCTCCGCCAGCTGCAACTTGAGTTGCAGAAGCGATAACTATTTTCTGATTCGGCCAGATGATCAGCCAAACGTTTAAGAACATGATTGTACCTAGAAGAGCACCTGTACCGATGAATGCCCACCAAGAAGTTGCAAGCATCGCTGAACCCATTGCAGGGCCTTTAACAGCAAGAATACAAACACCAGAGATCCAGGTAGCAAGGGCTCCGTATCTGAACCATCCAAGTACGCGAGGTACTAAAGTTCTTACTGCGATTCCACGAGCTGGTTTTAGTTTTTCGTCAGCATCAAGAGTTTTGAACCATTCACCTTGAACGAAGTTGAAGTAGTAAAGCATTCCGATCCAGATCACTCCAGCAAAGTAGTGAATGTAGCGAAGAAAAAGTTCTAAACCACCTGATGAAAATAATGAAAATGTCATTGAGGCCCCAAGGTTAAAAGTTATGGAAATAAATGATTTGTATTAGGTATTATTCAAAGGGAATTGAGTAGTTCTGTCAATTTTAAATACAACTATAGGTCGTAGATTCCTGAGCGTTTTTTTAAACTACAAAAAAGATTTGAGCTTATTAAAAAAGTCATTGGGACGGAAGGGTTTAGTGACAAAATCATTCATTCCAATTGCCTGAAGAGAGGTCACACTTTCAGTCATAACGTCGGCCGACAGACCTATGATAGGGGTTATTTTATTAAATTCTCTGATTTTTTTCGTCGCTTCAAAGCCGTCCATTAAAGGCATGTGCAAATCCATCAGAATCAGATCGTATTTAATTGCGCGCGCGTGATTAACGGCCTCGAGCCCGTTGATCGCCACATCAACTTTTAATCCCCATTTTTCCAGGAATTTCTTCGTTACAATAATATTGACCTGATTATCTTCAACTAAAAGAACACGCTGGTTGTTGAAGCTATCCAGATTTTTTTGATTGGGGTTTGATGTAGCATTCATAGAAGTTTCCGGACGAAGATTAAAATGGATTGTGTAAACAAAGCTCGTACCCTGGCCTCGACCCGAGATAACATCAATTTTCCCGTTCTGGATTTCCACCAGACGCTTTGTAATCGCTAATCCCAGACCTGTGCCGCCATATTTTCTGGTGTGGTCACTTTCGGCCTGTGTAAAGTCTTTAAAGATTTCACGTTGTTTATTTTTATCGATTCCGATTCCTGTGTCACTAACTTTAAATTCGATAACACACGAATCTTCTTTTTTATTTTTAAGTCTTAGACTCAAAGTTACGTCGCCGGACTCCGTAAATTTAAGGGAATTGCTCAAAAGATTGTTGAGAATCTGGGTATTCCTGTATTCATCTCCGATCACCATGTCCGGAATTTTAACATCGCATTCCAACAGCAGACGCAGGTGTTTTTCGACGGCCTTTGGACGGTGAATTTTTAAAATACTTTCGCTTAAATTTTTCAGAGAAAATAATTTTTTCTCCAGAACAATTTTTCCCGATTCAATTTTATTGTAGTCGAGGACTTCATTAACAATATGAAGCAGATTGTCGGCCGAGTATTTAATAGTTTCTAAATCTTCGCGGATATCAGACTTCGGATTTTCATCGAGAATAATATTGATCATTCCAATGACACCATTTAATGGAGTTCTGATCTCGTGACTCATCGTAGACAGGAAATTGGTCTTTGCTTTTGCTGCGTCTTCAGCAAGCTCTTTTGATTTCGTCAGATTCTGTTCAATCTTTTTACGCTCAGAAATGTCGCGTACAACTGCCTGATAAATGAAATTGTCATTGATCTCAATGTAATGCAAATGGATTTCGGCGAAGAAGGGGAGTCCCGTACGCAGGCAGAAACACTCAAACTTCACCATCTTTTTATACTGAACTTCACGGACCTTATTGATGAATAAGTTGTTGTCGTCAGAGTCCAGATCCCTAATCGCAAAAAAATCAATCAGCGGTGTAGCGAGCAGTTCTTTTTTAGAGCGTTTTCCGAAAAGTTTTATGCTTTCCGGATTACAATCGATGATTTCCTGGTTGAATAAAATAACAGCATCGCTGGAATTTTCAAACAGCGATTTAAATCTCTCTTCAGATTCACGAAGTTCTCGTGTCTTTGAGTGGGCAATTGAATTGGCCTTCACACTGACCAGCTTTAAATTTAAAATAAAACCCGTCACAACAACGCTGAAAATGGCGCCGACTAAAATAAAAAGCGAATTTTGAGAGCTATGAGCAGTCACATATCTAAGGGTTTCATTCCAGTCGATGGTAAACGAGCGGTCGGCGAGAAGCACAGTAGTCAAACGTGCATTCGGACCATCGCCTTTTCTCAAACGTTCATCGACAACTTTAGAATAAATTTTCCTTAGCTCAAAATTACTTTCACCATCGTAAACATCAATATCAATGGCCGGGTATTTAGTTTCGGCCATGGCCTTGAAAAAATTCTGCATTAGAATAGGAGCAACAATCCATGCGACAAATTTATCATTCTTTTTCACCGGAGAAATTAAAAACGAAACAAAATCCAGATGAGTGCCACCAGTTAAATTTATTTTAATCGCTGGAGTTAAGACCGGATTCGGCCGGTAGATAGATTCTTCAAAAAAATGTTTTAATTCTGGATGGGTGATAATGTTTTTGAGATTTCCACCGTTATTCATTTCTTCTGGAACGACATACGTATGCCCGGTAGATTTAGGAGTCCCGGGTACAATAATCGCAAAACCAATAACCCCATTTTCTTTATTTATCAGTGAAATTGACTTTACATATTCCTGCCATTCATCTGCCTGAACATTCTGCGAGCCGGCCATAAATCCCGATGCCCCTCGAATGGTATTTTCATAATAATTCATTTTTTCAATCAGGCGGCCTTCGAAATCGTCGATGACATCAGACATAGTCTTGTTGTTAACGATGTCTTTTTGCGTATGATAATAAAAGTAAACTGAACCGGTAATAAACCAGAAAGAAATTAATGGAATAATGGCATATTTTAAAAGTTTAGTCCGTTTAAACCCTTCAAGTGCCAGCGCACTGATACCAATGGCCAGTAAAAATAACTGCATTGAGGCCATATTGTCGGTGTAATTTCCCAATGAAAAAGGCCCGACATGATTAATCAAAAACCAGTTTAAAACCAAAGCAATAGTCATCAGCGAATAATAAACGCCCATAACCGATCCAAATAAACATGGAATTAAAATCGCTCCGAAAATCACGAATAAATATGGACCGAAGAGATGAAATTTAAAAATATAGGTGCAAAAAAAGGCCAGAACCGGAGCTACAAAATCAAAAAATCTATGTTTTTCTCTGTGAAAACACAAAAATCCCGGCAGAAATATCAGTATGCTTAAAGCATCGCCTGCATACCAGGTCATGATACTTGAAAAATAAGCATCTTCAGGGACAATTCCCAGATAATAAAGATTTGTGACACCAATTAGTGCTGAAAAAACCGGTGCCGTAAACGCCACCAGTAACACCAGCGCTAATACCGATTGAAATTCAAAAAATTCTTCAATTAAATTCTTAAAAGATCTGTAAATATAAAGGCCGACATATGCTTCGGCCACAGAAGCAAAACAACTGACAACATTTAGGTACAATGTGCGGTTATTGGATAATCCTAGTAAAAATTTAGCGATAAAAATGGCGGGTAAATATCGGGCGCCAAATATAATTAATACGGCAACCGCAAAACCTGAAGGAATAAAAAACGCCGATGCTTGCCCGGGAGTTTTTGTAATTTGCAGTGATATATCGGCCACGTAAAAATAAATCGCTGCAAAGGCAACACACCATACAACATATCTTAAAAATGCACGGATATCGAACAGGGATTTCATGCTGAATTTTTATCTTAAAAGTTGTGAAATGTATGGTTTTTTGTTTAATTATGGCCCAAGATTAAGGCAAGATTTACTCTAAAGTCTCTACCCGATAATGGAAGTTATCGGGTAGACGCGGCAATTGAGTCGTCTGTAATCCCTAGGACTTGGGATTTTTGAGGTGCTTTTCTAAAGCATAAGATATTTTATCTTCAAATTCGCGAAAATCAAATGGCTTAATAATGGTATCTTTGACTCCATAACGAAGCAACGTCATGATGTCGTCCACATCGTTGCGGCCGGTGATGACGACAGTCAAAGCATTTTTTGTACGTGTACAGACCGGATTTTTTTTAATGTAATCCATAATATCGATGCAGGTTCCATCCTTTAAATTCCAGTCCAGAAGTAAAAGGTCATATTCTTTTTCAGAAAGCTGTTTTTTAACATCCAGAACATTTGTACAGATGTCCAGATTTTCGTGGCCCAATTCACGTATGTGCATTGAAATCAATTCCAGAATTCCTGGATCATCATCAATCGCCAGAATATTAAAATGTTTTGGTATTTCTGGAGTCAAACTTTTTATAATCGATTTTTCCAGCTCCGCATGAACTTCGTTAATATCTGTTTTCGTATCAAAAATATAATCGAGGTCAAACTCCATAAATTTTGGATTGATATTTCTATGGTTTGTTGAATAAACTGAAATGAGCGATTTTTTATAGCGCTGACTCGCCTTCAATTTATATATTAAATCCGTTGCCTGACATTCTTTAAAATTATCTTCGATAATAAAATAATCAACTTTCGGAACTGCTGCGATGGCCTTTAAAAATCCATCGAATGTCGGTGCGGTAATAAAATGTATTTCAGGTGAAAGTGCATTTAGTTTTGCGGCCATATTTTTTGCTTCTGTTTCATTGTTAAAACAAAAAGCAATATTTACATTTGAAATTGTCACAACCCGCTCCTATAAATGCCCTTTTTTACCTAGACTTCCCTAACCTATCGACTGTTATACAATTAAGTTAACCATGAATGTACCCGCTAAAAAAAATGATAGTTCTCTTAAGATTTACCAGGATCAGGGATCGTTTAATTATAAACTCGAATACGAGTTTTTTAATAACTTCGAGTCGCCTCATACCCGTAAATCATACAGGGCAGATATCACTCAATTTTTTGATTTCCTTAAGGAAAACTTCAAGGATGTGAATGGGTATACAGCTATTGAGCGAGTCCATGTTGTGGCCTTTAGAAACTGGCTAACCGATAATAATTTAGCTCCGAAAACCATAAACAGAAAACTCGCAGCGAACTCGAGCTTCTTCGATTTTCTCATTGAAAAAAACATGATTCAGTTCAATCCCTGCTCATCTATAAAAAGACCGAGACAGGAAGTTATTCAACCAACAAATGATTTAAGTGACGAGCAGATAACGAATCTTTTTGAACTGGTGTCTGTATTAAAAGGTCCGGGACTTCTTCACAAGGCCGTGATCTACACACTTTTTACGACCGGAATACGTAAGGCAGAGTTGATTAATTTACGCAGAAAAAATTTCTTTCTCAGAGACTCACACTACCTGATCGAAGTCCGCGCCAAAGGTGGAAAACAGCTTACAAAAGTCGTGCATCCACAGTGTGCAGAAATAATTCTCGAGTATATTTCATACATCGAAAGTCTCGGTGAGAAAGTACATCCTGAAGACTGGATTTTCAGGCCTTCAAAAAATCCACTTGAGCCGGAAAACATCATTAAACCTTTGAACCCGAAGTCTGTCGATTACATCATCAAAACATGGTGTAAAAAGGCCGGAATCGACCACAGGATTTCTCCCCATTCAGCTCGTGCGAGTTACATCGGATCGGCCCTGGATGCCGGTGTTGACCTTTACAAAATCTCCAAAGACGTGGGCCATGCTTCAGTTAAAACCACTGAAGAGTATAATAAGAGACGCCAAAAACTCTCGGAAAGCCCGGTATTTGGGCTGGGTTTTATGAAGGCCAAAAAAGAGTCTTAAAACAGCCAATAATCATTGGCAGCAAATCGCAGAAAAACCCCCAAAAGTACAGTTTTTAGAAGAATAACCGATAGGTTTGGTAGAATACTTCTATGGAGCTTATGAAAGCATTATTACTCATTACACTTATTATTTCGGGTTCGCTGTATGCGGCAGATAAAACTGTTAAAAAATCAGAGACTGAAGGTGGCGTTGTCATTAATAGTTCGCTTCAAAAGTTAATGGATATCAAGGGCGTAAAAACAATTTACGATACCTGCAAAAAAGATAACCCGGGAATCAATCTATCAGAGAACGACAGAACTCAAACAGTGCTTTCATGTTTATGGAAAGATGTTCAAAAAGATGATGACCTGAAAAAGAAAGTCATGAATGCCTATGCTGACGATGCCAAGGCCGGGACTTCTGCCGCTGCTGGAAGAGCTCCTGCCAGCGCGGATCCGAAAGCACCTAAAGCGGCCACTGCTCCTGATATCATTACTAAAAAAGTCAGTGTTGATATGGATTATGAAAAAGATCCGGGTGTTATCGCTTTAAGTAAATACTATGAAAAAAAACTGGATGAAATCCTCGATCCGAATAAAGACGATATTAAAAAGAACATCATCATTGCTGTAGATCATAGAAAGTTTATCGAACTTTATAAATCTGAACTCGGTAAAACAATCATCAGTGCTTTCACCTCTTATTGTCTCGATACAGATCCGGCGACATGTAATTGTGAGCCCACTGGATGTACCCTAAGTTGTAAAATTGATTCCAGCAAGATGAAAACTGACAGAGATACAAATATAAAATCGCTTGCAGGAATTGATTTAGACAGCAATAGTCTGGCCGCTAAAAAATGGAAAGGCTGTATCACTTCAGTCCCACAACATTGTATTGAAGCCACGGCCTCTAACAATACTTTTACCCAGGATGAAACTGTAAAACGTTCATGCCTGATTATGGATTATGTATCATCGGCACGAAAAAATATTATGCTGGCAGATGCCCAGAACAAATTTTATGATGACCTGGCAAAAGACCGGCCTGTAAACGCTGTCCAGAATACAAAACAAATGGATGCGCAAAAATCTTCATCGGATGCTGTTCTTGAAGTGTCTTCTAAAGACATAGAAACTAATATGAAAGAACCGATGACACAGGCAAAGGCAGATATGGATGCCTGTTATAAGGCCAATGCTGATGGTTCAACTGGAACAATCACCAATGCAGAAGCTTGTAAAAAAATTCTAAGCACAAATAAAGAGGCCAATGAAAATGCCATTGCCGAGCTTGGAATGCGCCAGCTTGCTCAACAGGATATTCTGGAAAAAGAACTGGATTCTTCTCCTGATAAAGTTAAGGACTATCTAAAACAGGAAGGATACGCCCAGACCGACATCGATGCGATGACAAAAAAAGGTGTGATCGATCAGACAAAACAAGAAATCATGGATCGTTACAAAAACCAGAAAGAAGCTATCGTAGCTGAAATGGCCGCAAAAATTAATGCAAAAACATCTTCAACTGAAGGCAAGATTGACCCGCAATCACTGACTGACATCGGAAAGATAAAGGCCATTTCAGAGGAAATGTCTTCGAGAACAAAAGATCTTTCAAACCTGGTTAAGTTCGACAACATCGTTTCATCTTATTTGCAAATTACTCCTGAGGGATCTAATTCCAAGGAAGTTTCGCGAAATACAGCTTCATTATTTGGCGAAGTAAAAGACATGAGTGGTGATGATGCGAAGGCCTTAAATAAACAAATTGAAACCGCTAAACTCTCCGCACCTTCATTTAAAAGCGGACAGACAAGTGCTACGAATCTTGACATTAAAACCATCAACAATGATTTCATGAAGTATTCTACTCAGCCGGAAGATCCTACCAAGAAGAAATAATAATTTATTTTGGTGTGTAGTTTACGTAGACCTGATTAAGTTCAGTAAACGCATTGGCGTCACCTGTACAAATCTGCTGGCGGACATATGTTTCATCCATCCCTAAAATCTGGTTTGCCACAATATTAAATTGAGTCCTGACCTTGAAAGTTTCAGCAGACTGGATTTTCATTTCATTGTTCACCGGTGAAAAATACTGGAGAGTGTATGAGTCCATATCTGTTGCAGTAAAGCTCAGCTGCACTCGCGTGCTCCCGTCGACAACTGTATTACTGATGACAAGGTTGTTCTGGATTTTAGTGCAAAGCTGTGAAAGGTAACCGGCCTGGGCCGTTTGTACCGCTTTATTAAATTGCATAGTCGTATCAGTTGAATACACCAAAGCTCTGGTGTCTGTAGTTGAAGTCGAAAGAATTCCGGCCACTGAATAGGCCGACTTTACATTACTACAGTCTTTATAATTCATGTTGAAATTAAAAGTTCCGCCGTAATATGTCTGAGTTTTAAAACTTGTATTTTTTGATTGATAAGCATAACAGATACGGGTCGCGATCGTACGCTCTGCAGTTGTCAGGTCACGTGTTGCTACCATGATGGCAGAAGTTGAAAACGACGTGGACTCGATGCTTTTATTTGCACCACAGCCGCTTACAATAAGTAAGGCCGAAGTCATAAGAATAAAATGGTCGAATCGCGAAATTCTTTTCATAATGAAAGTATCGGTATTCAACGCAATTAATTAACGGAAGTTTTAGTGGAATTCAAAGGAAAGCTTGGGCTTTACAAAATTATTGAAACCGAGGACAAGACTAAAACACTTTGGTCGGAATATTTCGCTGAGGCCTGCCATAATCTTTCTGGTGCCTATGAAGAAACGCTCTACAATTACATACACGGATGCAACATACCCGAGCAAATCACATCAGGTAATATTATATGTGTTCTCGATGTAGGTTTCGGTCTGGGTGTTGGTCTCAAGGCATTTGCAGATGAAATAAATAAACATGAAAACCTTTCTGATCGTACTTTCAGTTATGTTTCCATGGAGCTGGATGAAGACCTTTTTTTATGGTCAGTAAAAAACAATTTCCCGGAATATACATTCATAAAAAATGAAAATGTTTATACCTGCACGTTTATTTTAAATGCCGGCATTCCCCTTTCGGTGATGGTTTTGATTGGAGACGGACGTATAACTATTCCATCCGCTTTTAAACAAAATAACTTTTCACCTTTCACAGCGATTTTTCAGGACGCCTTTTCTCCCAAAAAAAATCCGGCACTCTGGACCACTGAATGGTTTAGTGATTTGAGTTTTATGTCTACTGAAGAAGTTTATATGTCCACCTATAGTGCTTCTGTCAGTGTAAGGAAGTCGATGATTGCGGCCGGATGGAAAATTGAAAGTGCCAAAGGCTTCGGACAGAAAAGAACCATGACCAAAGCACGTCTCATTGGAGAGACAAATAGTACACTTGCGGCAGATCTCGCCAGATCACCTACACTTGAACTTCATGATATCTAAGCTAAAATAGTTATATTAGACTTCCAAAGTTTTATCACAAGGATTTTTTCCATGGCCCAGGTCATTCTTATTGAAAGCAACAAAACGATGAACGATTTACTTTCAGTGAATCTTACAACGTATTTAGGTGTCGACCTTATCCATAGAAAAAATGCAACAGAGGCCACAAACCTGCTCGCAATTCTTCCGAGCATCGATCTTATTATCTGCAATGCAAATGTTGAAGGTGAAGAATCGGCCAACGTGATCAATGAATATTTAATTGAAAACCATCTTGAGATCAGTCTCATTGTTCTCGGTGGAAATGTAAAAAAACCGACAGAGCATACGATCAGCATTCCTAGCGATAAAGACTGGGAAAAAGTAGTTCAAACCAGTGCACAGGTTCTGGGCATCAACGAAGATGTTCTGGCCAAAAAGGCCATCCCTGATTATGTTGCTGTACCAGTGAGATATTTTTTAAACCTCGACACCAGCAACTGTGATGTCTTTATCCGTATTAAAAAATCGCCTACCGAATACCAATATGTAAAAAGAATTCACAACGGAGATGCTTTCTCAAAAGAATCTATTGTTCGTTATGGAGAACAGGGGCTGGAATTTTTTTACGTTCCAAAAGAGCACCATAAAAACTTTGCAATCTTTTTATCCAACCGTTTGGTTGAAAAAATGGACTCTCCAAATCTGGATGAGACACAGAAAATTCTTCTTATGGGAGAGTCTTACGACATCGCCACCAAAGAAATTATCACGCTGGGATTTAACAGTGAAACTATCCAGCTGACAGATACCATTATTGAAAACATGGTGAAGAATTTTGAGAAATCTCCTGAAATGTCGGGGCTCCTGCATAAAGTTATCAATTCAAAGACTGGTTCTCTCTATCAAAGAAGTCACATGACTTCTGTAGTAGCATGCGAAGTTATCAAGAATTTAAAACTTGGTGATCAGTCGGCCAATGAAAAAATTGCTTTTGCTGCATTTTTTCACGACATCATGTTAACTGAACGCGAAGACCTTTCTAAAATAAATTCTTTTGAAGAACTGGAGAAAGCGCAGCTCTCTGAAGCCGATTGGGATCTGGTGTTCAATCACGCCAATGAAGCTTCACAATTAATAAAAAACCACCCTGAAGCCCCTGTCGGTGCCGACGAAATCATCCGCCATCACCATGGTGCTTTTAATGGAAAAGGGTTTTCAAATGCCATTGAAAAGCTACCCGATCTATCGAAAATATTCATAATCTCCCACCATTTTGTTCTTGAGCTTATAAAGTTTAAGGAAACAGGCGGAGAACCTAAACCAGTCACGGAAGAACTATTCAGACGTTACCCGAGCCCGGACGTGGCGATCATCATAAAAGCACTGGAGCGCACTCTAAAAAAGAAGAAATAATTACAATTTCCTTTCCTAAGTTTCTTCTCATAACGATAATGTCCGAAAGCACTAATGCTACTGGATAATCTTATGAAAAACCTTTCAATTGACGGGACTAAATTAAACTTTATTGAAATCAATCCTGATAAACCTCAGACTCTTCTTTTTATTCATGGCAATTCTCACAGTCTCGAAACTTTTTCGAAACAAATAAATTCGGATTTATTTAAAGACTATCGATTGATTTGTGTTGATCTGCCCGGTCATGGAGATTCCTCAAAAAACGGCAACTACTCTCTAAAAAACTTTGCTCATATAATGAATCAATTCATTCAGGTGCTGGAATTGAATGAAACTATCATTGTAGGCCACTCTATGGGCGGACATGTGGCAATCAATTTACTTAGGTATTACACTCCTTCCGGTCTCTTTCTTTTTGGAACACCACCTTTAAAAAATCCATTTGATCCCAATGCGTTTTTAGTAAATGCCAATTCGAAAGCGCTTGTTCAAAATGAGTCGACTCTGATTGAGATCGAAACTTTAATGGCAGAAATGAATTATAATGGTGAAGATATGGCCCGTGGAATAGTAGACTATTTAAGAACTGATAAGTCTCTGCGCACAGAAATTTTCAGTGATATCATTAATGGTGTAAATGAAAATGAGGTTGCCTTGATCAAATCTTTTCAAGGCCCTGTAATCTTTTTACTGGCAACATCAGACGGCCTGATTAATAATGAATATATTCTTAATGAATTTCAGACCACAGAGAATTTAACGTTGGTCGAAATGCCAGCAGGTCACTCGGCACACATTGAAGCAGGTGAATTATTTAATGAATTGCTGGCGGATTTCAGTAAAAATGTTTTCATGAAATATAAAAAAACAAATTACCATATTGGCCTTAAACCCGAGAGTACTTATGAGCAAAGAGATTAACAACAGCATAGCGATTTTATTTAAATCTACTCGACGCTTTCACCGTCTTCAGCAAACTGAATTTTCTGCTATCCTCGGTGTAACTCAAGGGACAATCTCAAAGATTGAAGCTGGATCTATGAGCCCAGAGCTTGGATTGTGGTTTAAATTTTTAAGAGCATTCAATATTCAGGATCCATACTGCTTCACTTACTACGGTGTAGAATTCAATGAAAATGCATTTCAGGTTTTAAAAACTGAAGGTTCATCACTGGCACCAAATTTTGATTTCAAAAAAGGTAATTATATCTTCAGTTCAAGAAAACTGAGACCTCTTTACGATTTCCTGGTTAAAAACCACGCAAAAACTTTTGAAACATTTTTAAAAGACAACAAAATCGGCAAAGAAATTTTCTTCATTTTAAATCACCCGATCACTACTGAATTTGCTGATAAATTTTTCTCATTCCTTGAAGAAAACAAAATCAACGCTAAGTCTGTAGCTCTTCTAGACCTGAACTTCGAACACGCTCTTGGCAGACAGATGAAAGACCTGGCAGTTTCTGCAGATATTTTTTCTGTCATCAATGAAGATAGCGATACATTTCTGGACTATGAAATGTCTGACAACAAAGGTGAATACTTCATTAACTTGAAGAAGAAAAATCTTCCATTCATCAGATCACTGGAAAAATCAGACCTGGTAATGAACTACAATCTTCTTTACCCTTACCATGTGATGAAATCAGCTAAGACGATCAAGGGTTCAAACCCTGTCATCCATGAGGTGAAAAAAGATCAGCGATGGCAAGTGACGTATGCTTCTTAACGAGAACCAGATTTTCTGGTTAAACATGGAGAGAATCAAGGATTCTCTGTTGTTTAGCGACCAGGAATTTGCGGACTCATTAGGGCTTTCATTAAAAGAATATTTAAAATTCAGACAAGCAGTAAAAATGCTTCCACTTAACTGCGTATTCGAATTCGCTGAAAAAATGAACTTTCATTTTGAAGACCTACTGGCCCAGGATTTTAAGCTCAACTCATTATGTATTAAAGAAAATGATATTCCAGTGCCTGAAAGATATACTTACGCTACATATAGCGAAGTTCTCCCTATTAGAAACATCATTAACTATCTTGAGAATGTAAGGGGCCTTCGCGCTAAAACCAACCTCATCAGAAAGTTTCAGTTAACTGAAGAATTTTTTAACCGCGAAAACCAGAAAGCAAACATCTTTCTTATTTCTGATATCACGACTTATTTAAAAAAGACCTACAACTTCACTGATGCTGAATTCCTGGCCATGGGGCACAGAACTCCTCATGTTGTTAAAGGGAATTTCCTGCGCGATAAATTGACCGCACCAAAAAGCATTGAAGAAGTTGTGTCATGTTTTTTTGAAGAGTGCACTGACCTGTTTGATAAAAATTATGATTACAAAATCTTCAGCATGCATAACGGTCAGGCAGTGATCGATGCAACTCCGATTAAACATGTCATCGAAGAACTCGGTTTAGGAATGTCGGAATTTTCCAATGAAGAGGCCTGCCTGACCAGACTTGGGGTTTTATCAAGTATTACCTGGTACAAATATGGTAAGAACGCTCCAGTGACTAAAATTGCATCCGTATTAGATGGTGATAATTCTAATCGTTACCTTTTTGATATGAATCCATTTTTTAAGGCAAAACTCACTCTCCTTTCATCCCCTTCTTTACTTCACTAGATTAATTTAGAGGCAATATAATCGCCCCTTAACTCATTCTTTTAGGAATACTATTTTAAAGGTAGATTAGATTGAGGAGAACTTTAACAAATGCTGACATACCTGCATGATATACGAAATAAGCTCACACTTATTTCCGGACATACCGCTCTTCTTTCCAAGAAATATGGAGAGGAAGACTTCATTCCCATCAGAACGAATCTGGTTCGCATCAGTGAGCTCATTAACGATGCTTACAGGCATTTAAAACAGGAAAAAGAAGATTCCCTTCTCACTTACTCTCCCGAAGAATTTGTCCGCCAGATGGATCTACTGACAGAGACTGTAGAATTATTATTTCATATCACTTTTCAAAATGAGGTCCGTGACTTTAAATCGAATCTTCATTTTTTTACAGAATTTAATATCGGCCAGATATTTCAGGTGATCGAGAATGCCATAGATAATTCAGTCAAGGCCAGTGCGACCAAACTAATTGTCAGAATTTTGGAAACTAAAGATTATTGTATCTATGAAATTGTCGATAACGGCAGCGGGAAAAATTCTGTGAATCCAGACATCTCCATGGAAGTTTCTTCAATCATTCCTCATGGCATCGGCAAAGAAATTATGATGCAGAATATGCAGAGTATCGGCGGAAAAGTTGAATGGACACGCCGCCTCGATTACTCCGGGATGATCGTCAGATTATATTTTCCTAAGAAGGCGTAATTCAGCTATCCTCTATTCATGAGCAATCCAATTACAAAACTTTTTAATGTTGAATATCCAATCGTTCAGGGTGGAATGATCTGGGTCTCTGGTTCAAAACTTGCGGCCGCGGTTTCAAGCGCCGGCGGACTCGGAATTATCGGCGCTGGCTCGATGAAACCGGATGTTTTGAAAGAACATATTTTAAAAGCTCAGTCATTAACTTCAAAACCTTTTGGGGTGAATGTTCCGCTGCTTTATTCTGGTGCTGAAGAACAGATAAACTGTGCACTGGATCTGGGTGTAAAAATATTTTTTACTTCTGCAGGAACTCCTAAAAAATTTACTGCCTATTTAAAAAATAAGGGTGCAGTTGTCGTGCACGTAACTTCTTCACCGGAGCTTGCCGTAAAATGTATGGATGCGGGTGTTGATGCCATCGTGGCCGAAGGTTATGAGGCCGGTGGACATAACGGTCGCGAAGAAATTACGACGATGACTCTTATTCCCCAGGTCTGTGCAAAAGTTAACATACCGGTGATTGCTGCTGGTGGAATTGCCACTGGTGCAGGGATCGCTGCATGTTTAGCTCTCGGAGCTTCAGGTGTACAAATGGGCACGCGTTTTCTCATGACAAAAGAATCAAGTGCACATGAAAATTTTAAAAATTTAGCACTACAATCGCTTCCCCATTCTACTCAGATGGCCATGAGAAGTACTGTTCCAGTCAGGCTTTTAAATAACCAGTTTGCAAACGAAATAAAAAAAATAGAAGAGACTTATACCGGCGATGAATTAAAAACAAAACTCACAGAACACCTGGGAAAATTCCGTGCGATGAACGGAATGCATAAAGGTGAGCTGGATCAGGGAGAGTTGGAAATCGGACAGGTGGTCAGTCTGATCAAGTCTGTTCCGAGTGTGGCGGAAGTCATGAGAGAATTAATTGATGATTACCAAAAAACTATTTCGAGACTTCCAAAAAATCTATCTTTTTAAAGCAGCTATTCGCACTTCAAGCGGTGGATGTGTTGAGAACAGTTGCATGAACGCACCTTTAGAAGAAATCTGCATTGACCTGAAGTTCGGATTCGGTTGCTGTGATTTATCTTCAAGTAATAATTGTGGATACGCTCTTTGAAGTGATTCAAGAGCTGCAATCATTTTATCCTTACCCGCAAGATCTGCTCCGCCTTTATCCGCACGGAACTCTCTGTAGCGGGAAAACCAAGCCACTATTGGTGCTGCTAAAAATCCGAATACGATATCAAACAACATTGTGAGACCCATCATCATCCATGGATTTGCCGGTCTGTCATCATCCTTATCTTTCATTGCCTGAGCAAGCGCAAAGGCCACCACGCGCGACAGGAACATGACGAAGGCATTCACTACACCCTGAACTAAAGTCATCGTCACCATGTCGCCATTGGCGATGTGAGCGACTTCGTGAGCGAGTACACCTTCTACTTCAGTGTCATCCATTAAACTTAAAAGTCCTGTAGAGACAGCAACCATAGAAGAATTTTTTGATCTCCCCGTGGCGAATGCATTAACCTCAGGTGACTGATAGATACCGACTTCAGGCATTTCAGTAATCCCTGCTCTTCTGGCCAGACGGTGAACTTTTTCAACAGTTGCTCTATGCGGTCCTTCGAGAGTGACGATCTGAACTCCCATGGTCCACTTGGCAATTTTTTTAGAAAGCAGAAGTGAAATGAATGAACCACCCATTCCCCATAAAAGACAAAACGCCATGAGAGGGCCGTATTGAATTCCACCCTGAGCGATATATGAACCGATTCCCAGTATTGAGAAAATGATACTGATCATAATTGAAATGAGTAACGAGACTGCGAACATTAAAAGAATACGTTTAAGCATTGAGCTCTCTCCAAATGATATTTTTTAGACAATAATAAAATTTAGCATGCTGGATGACTAGAATAAATTCCAAAAAGCTGATTGAATCGTTCGTTTAAAACATAGTGAAAGAAAATCGGGAGTGTTTTAGCACTCCCGGATATTTTGAATTAAAATCCTGCTTTCTTTTTGGCGTCGGCTATCATCTGTTCGCGCATTTTCGGGTCGGCCCATCTTGCCTGCGCTTCAGGAGATAATTTTCTAATTGGATCAAAATAGAAAAACACTTCGCCTGGTTTTACGTTTGGAGCGGTCCATACAGAAATACCGTTTTCTTCATCATAATATTCGTAAGAAGCGATATGGCGTTTACCACCACCACCAGGAGCATCACACACGAAAGTCGGTGTATTGAAGCCTGCAGTAGTTCCACGCATTGCCTTTTCAAGCGCCACAGATTCAGCGATTGTTGTTCTGAAGTGCTCGCACCCAGGAACCATATCGTGAATGTAAACATAATAAGGCTGAACGTTCATGTACTCCATCTGACGGATCAGAAGAACCATATCGTTGATTGAATCGTTAACACCTTCCTGAAGCACGGCCTGGTTTCTTACGATAATCCCTGCTGCGAAAAGTCTGTCCATTGCCAACTTCGAATAAATCGTAATTTCTTTCGGAGAAGAAAAGTGTGTGTGAACCACAACAGATTTCCCCATCTCTTTACCTTTCTGGTGAACATCACAAAGGGCCTTAAACCATTCGTGGTCACTCGTAATTTTTTGTGGATAAATCGCAATCCCTTTAGTTGCAAAACGAATGCGTCTGATATGAGGTATATTTAATAAACTCTCACCAATATAAGTAAGTTGTTTACTCGTTAACATGAAAGCGTCCCCTCCGGAAATAACAACGTCTTCCACTTGAGGTTTTGATCTAATATATTCAAACGCAGCTTCCATTCTCGCCGTGTTTACACCGTATGTTTCTTTTTCCACTGTCTCAGTCGATCCACCGATTAAACGAGAACGTGTACAGTACGAACAATAAACCGGACAGATTGTCGTCGGTAAAAATAAAACCTTATCGTAATATCTGTGAGTCAGTCCCGGAACAGGAGCATCAACATCTTCATGTAGTGAATCTGCTTCATAAAATGGATGATCTGGTAAAAACTGAGAACCAATCGGAAGAAATTGTTTTCTAAGTGGATCATTGTCCGGATCTTTCCAGTCGATCAGTGCAAAAACATATGGAGTGATCCTGATGTTCATCGGAGTAAATTTTTGTCCTTCCAGCATGTCCTGATAAAAAGATTCCGTACACAATTCACCTAAAACAGTTTTTACCTGTTCAACTTTTTTGATTGAGTTTTTCATCTGCCACATGTGATCGCCGAATTCTTCTTTCGTAACGTCTTTCCACGCAGGAATAACTCTCCAGAAATCATCTGTACGGAAGTGACGGTGGATACCATCTGGAAGTGTTAGTCTAAGGTCTTTTTTAGTAGAGTTTTGGCCTTTCATAAATCCTCTTGATTTGAACAATAACTGCATGAATATTTTATATTTCTATTATCGCTTATTCTTGAAATATTTTAAAAAAAATGGTGAAAGGAGCAAAAAAATCAACAAAATGACGAAATAATGAAAGTATGCGGCCATGTCAAAGTCGACCTTTTTACCAAGGTAATGGCTTCCACCGACGATACCCCCAACCCACAAAATAGCTCCGGATACTTCATAAAGCGTGAAGCGCCAGTATTTCATTTTACTTGTGCCTGCAATGAAGGGTGCAAAAGTTCTGACGAATGCGATGAACTTGCAAAAGAGAATTGTTTTACCACCATGCTTTAAATAAAAGTTGTGGGCCATTTCAAGATGTTTTTCTTCCAAAAATATTTTTCCAAGATTTCTTCTCGTAAAATCTGCAAATTTTCGCCCTAGAAAATAACTGAAATGATCCCCTAAAATAGTGGCCGCAAGTAAGACTGGAATGAGAACTTTGATATCGATTCCACTCTTATAAGACATCAGGCCTAGGGTAAAAAGAAGGGAGTCTCCAGGAAGGAAAAAGGCAAAAAGACCGACTTCAGCGAACAAAATAGCTGCTAAACCCCAGTAGCCAAAGAACTGGAAAAAGAGCAAAGGATCGCTGGAAATCTGCAATAAGGGTTCGAACATATCCATATTACTAGAGAGCTTATCAGCACATTTTGTACACACCTAGTAAAAAATGCATACTCCAAATACTTGCATGGTGCGCGGTCCGGTAACACCTTAAAATGTGCGTATACAACAGGGAACTACTATGAAAAAGCTATCACTTAAATTTATTCTAGCGTCGATTCTTACAGTTTTACTAACTGCCAATTCGCACGCCAGTCTCCACGATTATCTTGAAACAAAAGATATTCCTGGAAAAGTAAAAAAAGAAATTGCGAACCTTGATATTCAGTTTGGTGCTGATATCGCCAATATTGATCTCATTGATGGAATCAACATTTCATCTAAGTATAGTTACGATGTTGAAGCATCTTATCAGGATCAGTTTTATACACGTATCGATAAGTGGGATTTAAAAGGGGCCATTAATGTCGGCGATATCGTCGATAATTTTGTCGATCTTCCTTTTTCATTTTCAGTAAACCGCGAACAGAGTTTTTTCTTCGTAAGACAATTTAAAAAGAAAAAAGAAGCTCTACTTGCTCTACCATACTCTCCAAAACATTTACCTTTAACGGCGGACTTAGCTCTTAAAAGTTTAAACCCTGGTGACTTCGTAAGTATTCCCGCGAACCTTAACGTGGCCATCGAAGCACGTGCTAATTCCGCTTCAGTAACTCCCGTTGTTTTAAGTGCTAATGCCGGTGTTTATTATGTATTAAGTGGAGAGTTTATTATTCAGGTCTTCAAGATCGATGAATCACACGTTCGTTTAAAACTTATTTCAACCCGTGGATACAACCGTGGAGTAAGTGGTGGTGCAGGTCTTTCATTCAAGCTTTTCGGGATCAGAATTCTTGATAAACAGATCGATCACTTATTTGACCGTGACCTGGTTCAGCTTGGATACCAGATTAATCCTGGTGCACAGTTTATTGCAGACTATATTTTTGACTTAAAAAATGATGAGTCAAAAGAGGCCTACGATCAGATTTTAAAAACGACACTTAAGTTTAAAGATGCTGTTGTTATCAACAAACTTGATAATGCATCAGTGCTTAAAGATAAGTTGATTTCTTCATTCGAAAAAGCAGAAAAGATTTTTGCTGAAGATAAATTAAAAGAACCAAAAGACCGTCGTATTTCAAGAATCTTCAAGGGCTTTAACGATTTCCGTGGCGACACGAAAAAAGTAAAATTTGCTCTTCTGGTTACCAGCTACACAAAAGATACTGCTTACACGGAAAACAAAGTTACATTCATCGATAAAAATGAAAATAACCTTCATTTCTTTTACCCTACATACTCAAAATATATCACGACGAAATTCGGTAAATGGATTTTTGATTTTAAAGACCAGACTTTCATGAACAATTTTGGTTTGATTCCACGTCTGAACACAGAAGATATAAACGTAAAAAATCCCGACTTCGGATTGAGTTTTGAGCGCAGGGATAAACTCTTCAGATCAATCGAGCAAAGAATGGTTCAAAAATATATGATCGGCCAGATACCTGAAGTGTTCGGCCCGCTAATTGATATGAGTGAATGGAAAAAAGTTGCAGATAGAACTGACTCCCGCGTATTTTTCCAGCTAATTTTAAAATCACAGGGCTTTAAATACCTGTCTGGTTATTCAGAAGAACAGCTGAATACCGCACTTCAGGCATACGTTGAACACATTAAGACACTTCATATGCTTGATGAAGATGTAGGCTTGGAAAAATTAAAAGACTTCCTTTTTGTGAATCGTTTTGTAACCAAGTCGAGCCTGAAGCAGCTGGCCTCAAAACTTTATATAATTTTAGAAAACAAAGAAGGCAATTCTGAGATTATGCTTTCAAAACTTGTGAAGCTAAATGACCACGGAGTTTTTGACAAAATTGGTGTGGGATTTTTAATCTCACTTTTACCGCAGGATCAGTTGAAAGATTTAATTTATTTCAAACTTGAGATGACTGCTAAAAAATTGAAGCCTGTTTCTTTTGAATTTGGAACATTAAATTACCGTGCTCTTTATAAAGAATTAACTGAGGTTCAGGCACGCATTACAAACCGTTCATATGACCTTCGCGTGACGGATCAGGATCATGAAATGGAAAATACTTCTGCAGAAGAAGATTTATACGAAGGAATACCAGCACCCGGAGAAATTTAAGCCTTAAATCGATCATTACAGAAAAAATGAACAATATTATTTACTTGTGAGTCTTAAGCTACATATAATATAAATTATATGTAGCTTTTTTAGCTTCTCAATTGATTTTTTTAAAAGGATTTAAAAAAGTTGGACCAGAACCAGACTTCTCACATTCTTCTTGAAAACTATTTGTTGAATCTAAGACGCCTCAACAAATCGGAACATACCATCAAAAACTATAGAGCTGATTTGCTCAAATTTTTTAACTGGATCGAACACGAGCAGCACCTAAAAATTGAAAAAGTGAACGGCGAAACCATAGGTCTCTATAAAGAATTTTTATCCAGCGGTGGAAATGTTTATCGGGAAATTGGAAGATTGGCGGCCAATCCGGGGATTCATTTTTTACTGTGGTTCAGGTTCATAATCGGGAAGGCCTTCTTTAAAAAAAGAACGGAAAAATACCTGCTCTTTTTTCAGGACCCGTTATCCGTCTCATCAAAACGCCGCCATTTATCCAGCCTGAAAAATTTCTTCGAATATTTGAAAGAAGTTCATGAAGATACTTCAGATAAATTCCTAAAAAATCCAGTTAAGAGTAAAATCCACGCAATTACTCTTAAAGAAATAGACGTCACTCCGACGACAATGATTGCTAAAGAAGATTTCAAAAAAATTGAAGAAAAAACTTTCAGAACCAGCGAAAGGCTCATTATTTATCTGCTCTATTACGGCGGCCTGCGATTGAGTGAATTATGCGACTTAAAAATTGAAAATTTTGACCGTTCTTCACGTACGATAACCTTTAACCGTAAAGGTGGATACGTTCACACGCTGGTAATACAAAAAGACGAAATTATATTTAAAAATTTTAATTATTATATTGGTGAAAACGAATTCAATAAAATTTTTCTTTTTCAGACGAAATCGGGTCGTGCGCTGTCAAAGAAGGCCATGTACAATAAGATCATCAAAATTATCGAGCGGGCCATTCCCGATAATCAACTTACAACTAAAATTACACCGCACAGTTTTCGAAAGGCCTGTGCCACTGAACTTTATTTAAAATCAAAAGATTTATTATTTGTACGCGATTATTTGAACCATAAAGACGCAAAAATCACGCAGACCTATATAGATAAACGCACACTTTCTCTTAAATCCAAACGTTATCACTGAGATTAGCTTGGAAAAACCATCTTTTTTATGCAAAAATGAGCGACTATGTTAATTGCAATACGTATTCCTCTCATTCTTATTTGGGTTATTTTTTCTACGACGTGTGGAATTGTTGTTTCAATTTTTCGTCCTTTTAATCCAAAAAACATCAAGGTCACCACTGACCTCTTAAAATATGGCCGTTTTATTTTAGGAATTAAATTAATTTTACGTCACCCTGAAATTGCAGACCAAAATCGCCCATGTGTTTTCGTAAGTAATCACCAGGACAATCTCGATATTTTTCCAGGAGCTTTTTGTCTGCCTGAAAGAACAGTGAGTATCGGAAAAAGAAATATTTTATGGATTCCCTTTTTTGGAATTTATTACTGGTTGTCGGGAAATATCCTGATCAACAGAAAAAATAAACGTTCAGCTTTTGAGACTATGGATGTGGCCGCAAAAACCATAAAAGAGAAAAATATTTCTGTTTGGATTATGCCGGAAGGAACACGTTCAAAGGGAAGGGGCCTTCTTCCCTTCAAAAAAGGTCCATTTATCACTGCAATAAAAGCAGATGTTCCGATAGTTCCCTATGCCTGGAGCAATTACGTAAAATTAATTAATCTTAACAAATGGGATGCTGGAACAATTCTTATGGAAATTCTTCCACCGGTATCAACGAAAGGTTTAACTGTTAATGATGCTACAGAATTAAAAGACCGTGTTCATGCAATGATGAAAGATGCTATTGCTCGTCTCGATGCTGAAGTTGCAACAATGTACCGTGAATAAAAGACGTTCCACTACCGGCAGCCGCTGCCCACGCTGTAAAATTCATAAGACATTATGTTTTTGTGATGCCATTCACGATGTGAAAACAAAAACACGCGTTTCAATTATCATGCATCACCGTGAAACTCACCTTACGTCTAATACGGCAAATCTTGCAAAACTCTCACTGCCAAATTCAGAAATTTTGTTAAGAGGACTTCCTGACAAACCTTTTTCAGCTGAATCTTTAAAATTAAATTCTGATGAAACTCCGATATATTTATTTCCGCACGAAGGGGCCATAGAACTCAATCCGGCATTCATGGAAAAAAATAAAGACAAAAAATTTCACCTCATTGTTCCAGACGGTACCTGGTCACAGGCCGTAAAATTTTACCGCCGTGAAGAGGGCCTTGCCGGTATTCAATGTGTGATGGTTCCACCTGGAGCTCCTGGCAGATATAAACTTAGAAAATCATCTGATGAAAATCGTCTGTCAACTTTTGAAGCTATATCAAGAGCACTTGGAATTTTAGAAGAAAGTCCTGAATTACAAAATGAAATGGAGCAGATTTTTGATACGATGGTCGAGCGGGTTGTCAGAGGAAGAACGGCCTTCGAAAACTAAAACTTTCGAAGGCCTTAAAAATATCTAGTTAAATTTTTCAGTCATTTTACAATTCGATCTATAAGCAAAGTTATCAATTGATAAAACACGTGAAGCAATTTTTACATCAATTCCTAAAAGCAGGTTTAATGTTTTTAAGTAATCTGCGTCTGTTTTTAAAACAAGTTGGTCAAAAGGAGTTTTTGTAATTTCTCCAGCTGGGAAATGACGGATATATCCAGTCACATGTACATCATCAAAAGTTTGTGTCGAATGAACAGCGCCGGCCTTTTCAGTGATCACGTTAGCGATACCTTCAACTTTATTGTTGTCATCAACAGTTACAATTCCATGAGCATCAAATTTGTGAATACCATCAAGATCAACTGATGTGCACTGAAAACTGATTGTTTCAGCAAAAACTGAAAATGGAAGAATTAGAGCAAGAGTTAAAATTAAATTTTTCATTCTATTGTATTCCTGGTTTAGTTTCTACGGGATTAACACCGTTATCTGTATTTTCTGTGTATGGTGATTCAGTTGTAAGTGCTTTCAGGTCTACAGAGCTTCCTCTATGTCTTCTCGACTTCGGATTTTTTGCATATTTTTTCCCTGATTTTTTTCTGCTGACAAACTTTCCATCAGTCGTTTTTTTACTTCGTTTCTTTTTAGTCGCGGCCATCACTTCGCTGTTGAAGCTGGTAAACAAGAATAAAAATGTCAGAGCTGCCGTCACAAATGTCTTAAACATATTGATCTCTCTATATATTAAAAAATTAAAGCTCAGGTATTTTTATGGAGTCTGTCCGTTGTGGCAAGCCTTAAAGGGCGGTCTTTTGTTTTTAGTAAGTTAGGTACATAAAAAGCTCAGGAATCTACGTTCTTTGCATTTTGAACTGAAGAACTATTCTGATAAACTCTCCAAATGTATATCGCATTTTTTAAACCCTATGGAATTTTGAGCCAGTTCACCTCTGATAATCAGGAAGAGACGCTGAGCAATTTTAACTTACCAAAGGATGTCTATCCTTCAGGCCGTCTCGATAAAGACTCTGAAGGCCTTCTCATTTTGAGTGATGACGGTGCTTTTATCGATCAGCTTTTGAATCCAAAATTTGATAAAGAAAAAATTTATTGGGTGCAAGTTGAAAAAATTCCCACAGAAGAATCTCTTGATGTTTTACGCCGTGGTGGTGTCGTCATTCAGGATTATAAAACGAAGCCTGCCAGTGTACATATTCTCGATCCACGGCCTGTGATGCCAGAGAGAACGCCTCCTATCCGCTCTCGCCTGACTGTTCCTACTTGCTGGCTGGAAATTAAAATCAGCGAAGGCAAAAACCGCCAGGTCAGACGAATGACAGCGAGTATCAATCACCCGACTTTGCGTCTCATCAGAATACAGGTGGGAAAGTATAAGCTCGGAGAACTTGCCCCCGGCCAGTGGGTGGAAATAAAAAAGAGCGATATCCTTTAAATTACCGGTCTTTTTTCGAAACTTTTCATTTTTTGTTTCGTATACTTTCTACAATATCTAGAAAAGGAATCACTGAATGAATCTTATCGATCTTTCCATCAGACGTCCCGTCTTTGCATGGGTTCTTATGTTCTCCCTTATCTGCTTTGGTGCAATCTGTGTAAACAGAATGGGAATTTCACAATTACCAGATGTCGATTTCCCTATTGTTAACGTCGCTCTTAATTACGATGGAGCAGCTCCGGAAGTTGTTGAGTCTGAACTTATCGATCCAATCGAGCAAAGACTTTTAACAATCGAAGGTGTTAAAGAGATGAGATCCAGTGCCCGCCAGGGTGCAGGTTCAGTAACGCTGGAATTTGATATCAACAGAAATGTTGACGTTGCACTTCAGGAAGTTCAATCGGCACTCAGCCAGTTTAAAATGCCTGCGGGATTAGATCCTGCTGTAGTTAGAAAACAAAACCCGGAAGAAGATCCAATTCTGATTGTTTCAATTTACGGTGATGAAACATTAAAAGACATGCTTGCGTGGACCGATAACTATCTGCTCGATCAAATCAGGTTTCTTCCTGGCGTTGGGGAAGTGACTTTAGGAGGGGCTTCACAACGTAACCTTCGTATCTGGCTTGATACAAAAAAGCTTGAGAAATATGAATTAACAGTTACAGATGTTATCGCGGCCCTCAATTCACAGCACGTAGAAAGTGCGGCAGGACAATACACTCAGGCATCACGTGAACTTCGCGTACGCTGGCTGGGAGAAGCGACTAATCTTGATGAAATAAGAAACATAAGGATTTTAAAACGCGGTGGCGATAAAATTTTCAACAAGAATATTTACATCAAAGATATTGCGATGGTTGAAGACGGACTCTCGGACATCCTGAGACTATTCCGAGTTAACGGTCAGCAAGCAATTGGTATGCAGATTAAAAAGCAACGTGGAACAAATGAAGTTGAAGTTGCAAAATCTGTTATCAAAAAACTTGAAGAGATTCAGCCGAACTTTCCCAAAGGACTTAAATACAGAATCATCGTTGACTACACAAAGTCTACAGACGCCACAGTTCACCTTACGATTGAAAAATTATGGGTGGCTGCCTGTATAACCATTATTATTTGTTTTCTTTTCTTAGGTAGCTTCCAGGCCGCTCTGAACATTCTATTCTCGATTCCCACATCAATTGTCGGTACGTTTTTAGTTCTCTATTTTTCAGGTTTCACACTGAACCTGTTTACACTACTAGCTTTAACACTTTCCATTTCTATCGTTGTTGATGATGCCATCATGTTACTTGAAAACATCGTACGACATTATCGAATGGGAAAACCATCGAAGATTGCCGCTGCTGACGGAGCAAAAGAAGTTCTTCCTGCTGCTATTGCCGCGACATTTGCGGTTGTTGCCGTATTCCTTCCGGTTGTATTCATGGACGGGATTATTGGTAAATTCTTCTTCCAGTTCGGGGTTACGATGTGTGCCTGTGTTCTCATCTCATTATTAGAGGCGATGACAATTACACCGATGAGAGCTGCTGCCCTGTTAAGTACAGAACCTGAAATTTCAAAATTCGAACACAAGCTCGATGAAATTTTCCATAACTTCGGATTAAAGTACCAGAAAGTTTTAGCTGTCTGTTTAAAACATAAATATATTGTTGTAGGTGCTTCGGTTTTATTCTTCGTTCTCTCTTTAGTTCTTGTAAGTAAAGTTCGCCAGGAATTCGTGCCGCTTCAGGATCAGGATTTAATCATCATGCAGGTGCAGACAAAACCAGGAACAGCTCTGGAAGAAACCAGTAAAAAAGTTGAAACTCTAGAGGCCATCATTAAAAAACGTAAAGACGTTAAAGGTTTTTTTACGAGTGTGGGTGGAATTGGTGCTTCAACATCCTCCAATCAGGCCTTCATTCCAATCACACTTATCCCAAGAGACCAGCGTGACAAAGGCCATATTGAAATCATGGCCGAACTCCGTAAAGAATTTAAAAACATTGAAGGTGTAAAAGTAACTCTTCGTGATAACTCTGCCAGAAACTTATCGTCAGGTCGCCAAAACCCGATTGGTATCAACATCAGAGGGCCGGACTTAAAAGTTCTTGATGAGAAATCAAAAGAATTTATGAAACGTTTAGAAGACGAGCATCTTGGTATTGATATGGATACGGATTTCCGCACTGGAATTCCTGAACTCTTAATTAAGCCCAACAGAAAAGCAATGGCAGATCGAGGCGTTGCAGTTGACGTTGTCGGTGCCATTCTCGCTGCCGGTGTCGGTGGTACTCCTCAAGGGAAATACACTTTCGATGGAAAACGTTACGATATTAGATTTAAAATAAACGAAGACCAGATAACAAAACCTGAAGACTTTAAACATCTCTACGTTAGAAACGGTGCCGGAAACCTGATTCCATTTTATGAACTCGTTACAATTGAAGAAGGAAAAGCAATTCAGGCCATTGCACGTGTTAACCGTCAAAGATCTATTTCAATCTTTGGAAACTTAGCACCGGGATTATCTCAATCTAAAGTTCTTGAAAGAGCTGCCGTGATCGCAAAAGAAATTCTTCCACAAGGGTACACTTTCGCTCTTGAAGGTGCGTCTGCCGGATTCTCTTCTGCGTTCTCAAGTTTATTCTACGCTCTGATGATTGGTATCTTAGTTGCGTTCTTGATTCTCGCAGTTCAATTCGATTCATTCATTCACCCGATCTCAGTTCTTGTGGCCCTGCCATTCTCGGTGACTGGTGCCCTGATTGCTTTATTTATTTTTGGAGCTTCATTAAACTTATTCTCTTTCATCGGTCTCATCGTTCTGATGGGTATCGCGAAAAAGAACTCGATTATGCTGGTGGAATTCACCAACCAGGTTCGTACCGGGCATCACGACGGGAAAGTTTATACGGCCTTTGACGGTCTACTAGAGGCCTGTCCAATTCGTCTCCGTCCGATCATCATGACTTCTGTTGCGACAGTTGCGGCCGCTGGTCCTCTTGTTATCGGTCACGGAATTGGAATTGAAACCAGAATTCCAATGGGTCTTTCAATCATCGGGGGAACAATCATTTCGACGATCCTGACTCTCTTTGTAGTGCCGTCGCTTTACTTGATTCTGACAGGTCTTGAAAGCAAGGAGTCTCCAGTAAGAAAGGCCTACATTGAAGATCAGATTGCTAAAGGATTGATTCCTGCTCCAGCTAAGAAGACTCCAAAAGCACAACCTGAAAAACACTAAAAAAATTACAAGTTTTATACATTAAATCTCCAGTGCTGGTATATTGCCGGCACTGGAGACATTAGCAATGAAAATGCCCTTCCTGATAATCATACTTTCTATACTTATGACGTTAAATGTACATGCTGAAATATCAGCGTTTGGGCTTCAATGTTCGGGCACTGACACCAACGAATTAAAAAGCTGCTTAAAAAAAGAATCAGGCAAAATAGATGAGGCCAATCACCCGAATGAAATCATTCTTCAAAGCGATGATGCCGGAAAAGAATCTCTCTTAAAATTAATCAGAATTATCTCTGAAAAGAAAAGCAACGATTACACTGTCAAATTGCAGGCCCTGGTTCCATTGATTGAATCCTCTGTTGCTACTGCACTCATCATTCAATATGAAAAAGAACCACAGTTATATTTCTACGCTGTCGATAAAAACGGGAAACTTGAAGTTATTTTTGATGGTATGAACAGTGTAGATATTTCTGAAATTTACGGTGATATTTTAAAAAGTGAGCCGGAAGTTTTATCTCTTAAGTCCCCAACTGTTTCAAAACTTTTCACAGACTGGCTGGAGTCCCTTAAAGATTAGGTCGAAAAAATAGTCCAGTGGACTATTTTTACATCGTAATGAAAACGTTAAACAATAATCTTCGAATCTGAGTTCGACCTACATCTTTTTTCTGTCTTTGAATTCGCGCTCTTTTTGAGATCCGTCTGAAAGACCGTATTTTTCCAAAACACCAATGTGACTGATTATATCACTGGTTAGATTTCCATTTTGATTTAAGATCAATTGCACATAACCCAATATTTTTTTTGATAATTCTTCTTTTCTTTCATAAAGTGCTTCAAAACGCAGCTCCCCCACGCCCAGCTCAATCAATGACGGAATAAGTTTTGCGGCCGACTGTGGAGTTGCATTAAACATCGTATTACGGCACTCCTGATCAGCCTTTATCTGATGGTGATTTCCGAATTGATCTTTCAACTCAAGTCGGTGCTTTTCACAAGGCTTTCCACAATCTTTGAAACTCGATCCTTTGCTCATAAAGGCCGCAAACACACAATGTTCCATATGAAACGACGGCATATACTGGTGAGTGGTGACTTCAACTTTAGCTGCGTCAGTGTGGCGTATAAGATCAATTAACTGAGTCGAACTCAGATCGTATGAAGCACAAAGCGTACTTAGTTTTTTATTGAAAAAATAATTGGCCGTCATTGAATTAGTAACATTTAAGCTAAAGTCTCCGCGAAGCTCAAAGTTTTTATCTTGAAAATAAGACACGGCCCCTAGATTGCGGCAAAGAACGATATCTGGATTTGCACGCTCGATAATTTTAAAATTGTAATACTCATTCGGTTTTAAAATTCTAGTCGTGGCGATTCCGACTCTAAGGCCTTTCGTTTTTAACATGGCAACAGATTCAGCATAACCTTTACCGAATTCATAATCTAAATAAACGACACCGAGAGTGTCTCCCAGTTTTTCATAAAATTCCAAAAAGTCTGTGACCTGATCCATTTCCCGAAGCATGACATTCAATTTAGTCTGTTTATTACTTTGATGATCCACAACCGGATAGGTCGGTTCAAAAGTGACGATCACCTCTCGAGCGACTCTTTTTTCCATTAACTTTTCAGTGAATTCACGGCGAACTTTTTTAAGAATTTTCTGGTGAATATAAAAAGATTTTTTTGCAGTTAATGACAACTCATCCAGAATGAAGCACGTTCCACCAAGAGCACCTAGCTCTTCAGACAGGGCCCATTTCGTTATCGGACTCGCTTTAGAAACTTCGACAATTTCATCCTCAGAGCTCCTCACCGTCACAATATTTTGTCCATCACTCACAGTAACGACAAGCGGAGAACCGATTACGGCCTCAACTAAAACGCTGACTGGAATTCTTTTTTTAGAATTTTTATCGGTATAAGAAAGTGTTAACTTTTTTTCAATAATTGCATCGTGATTAAAATAAACCAGAAAGCCATTTTGAATCGATGACAGATTAAATTCTTTACCAAAAGTTAGTTCATAACAGTTGTTATTAATTTTTTGAACTCCGTAGAGATTTCCCCCTACTTCTGTTTTTTTCCCACGAAGGGCCCCGGCAATTAACAGGCCATCACCATTTTTTAAATGAGGGTAATTGACCTCAACCACAACGGACTTTGGTTTAATTTTAGTAACGATCCCAATTTCAACTCCCCGGTGAGCTCCAAATTTTCCATCAACTAATTTTTGATGATCCACTCCATGAAGCCATCCGGAAAAAAATCCACGCGAATAAGTTAAACCCATTTCAGTTTTTGCTGAATCAATTTCTTTTTCTGATAAATTGGACCCGCTTTCTGCGTGATCAATGGCCTCACGATAATTTTTAGCGGTCGATGCGACATACTCGGGGGTCTTCAACCTTCCTTCGACTTTGAAACTTTCAATTCCAATGTTTAACAGCTCAGGAATCTCGGCAATACCGCAAAGATCTTTTGGAGAAACGAGATATTTCACATCCCCCAACTCACGCTTTTGTCCATCGACGATCATTTCATATTCGAGACGACAGCTTTGGGCGCACTGGCCTCGGTTGGCACTTCGCCCGCCAATACTTTCAGAAGTAAAACACTGCCCGGAATAAGCGACACAGAGGGCACCGTGAACGAAGACTTCAAGTTCACATTCGGTTTTTTCTTTAATGGCCCGCATTTCAGAAAGACTAACTTCTCTGCCTAAAACAAATCTTTTTATTTTTAAATCAGAAAGTAAACTCATGGCCTCGTGATTGGTAACCGTCATTTGAGTTGAACCGTGAATGATTTGGTTTGGCGCCATTTCTCGCACCAGCTTTGCCAGCCCCACGTCCTGAACAATCAAAGCATCAGGCGCTAAAGGAAGCACTTCTTTCAGGAGTTTAACGACCTCTTCGATCTCTTCTTGATAGATAACAACGTTGAACGCGAGGTTGACTCTTACACCGTACAAGTGACAGGTATCAATCATTTCTTTTAATTCTGTAACTGAAAAATCTGTGGTTCTTCCACGGGCGTTGAAGTGAGGCATCCCAACATAAATTGCATCTGCGCCATTGTGAATGGCGGCAAGGCACATATTCATGTTCCCAACTGGAAGAAGTAGTTCACTTTTTTGATTCTTAGACATAAGCTAGTTCTAATTCAATTAACACATTATGAGGAGACACATATGAAATATTTATCACTTTTAATTGTCCTGTTACTTTCTGTATCGTGCGGAATTCAAAGCATCCCGACAGCGCTAAATCAGGTAGATGCAGACTGGGCAGAAGTTCAAAACCAATATAAAAGACGTGCGGACCTGGTTCCCAACCTGGTAGAGGTTGTTAAGGGCTATGCTAGTCACGAAAAAGAAACTTTAGTTGGAGTCATTGAGGCCCGTGCTAAAGCTACACAAGTTAACTTTACAGCAGACCAGTTAACGGATGAAAACATGAAAAAATTCCAACAAGCTCAAGGTGGATTAAGCTCTGCTCTTTCCCGCTTAATGGTGACTGTTGAAAAGTACCCTGACCTGAAAGCAAACGAAAATTTCCGCGATCTACAAGCTCAGCTTGAAGGAACAGAAAACAGAATCACTGTTGCAAGAAACAGATATATCGCGGCCATTCAAGGTTACAACAATCTGATCACAGTTCCTCCGACATCTTGGACAAACGCACTTTTCCTTCATAATCCGAAGAAGCCACAGTTCGCTGTTGAAAATATCGAAGAAGCTCAAAAAGCTCCAGCGGTTAAATTTTAATGAATTCTTTTCTTAAAATATTTTTACTCTTTTTTGCGCTGACGTTTAATGCGTTTGCATTGGGAGTTCCGGCACTCACTGGCCCGGTAGTAGATGAAGCACAATTCTTAAGTGGTGATGCAAAGGCCGCCATTGAAGGTGCTCTTCAAAGCTTTTATCAGACTGATGGAGTTCAATTCCAGGTTTTGATTGTACCAAGACTCGAAGACGAATCTCTCGAAGGTTATTCGATCAAGGTTGTCGATAAATGGCAGCTGGGAAAAAAAGGCGATGACCGTGCCGCTTTATTTCTTATTGCCCTCGATGATCACAAAATGCGAATCGAAGTCGGCCGCGGCCTTGAAGGAACACTGACTGACCTCATGACCAATCGTATTTTAAATGAAGTGAAACCTCACTTCAAAGCAGGCGACTACGATAACGGCGTGGCCCTGGGTCTTGCACTCATGGCACGAGCTGACGGCAAAGAATTAAAATTCGGAAACGCAGTTCAACCACGTCACCAGAGAAAAGGCGGAAGTGCATCGATGGTACTCATCGCCATTTTCGGACTCATTTTCTTCCTGCAGTTTTTCTTTCCTAACGGACGCGGAGGCCCTGGTGGTCGCGGTGGAATGTGGGGAGGCGGAGGCTTTGGTGGAGGCGGATTCGGCGGCGGTGGCGGCGGAGGAAGCTCTTGGGGCGGTGGCGGCGGAGGATTCTCCGGCGGCGGATCTTCTGGTAGCTGGTAATACGAAAAAATTTTAAGGAAACATTATGAATATTTCAAACAGAGACAAAGAACAAATTAAGCAACTCATCACAGATGCAGAAACAAAATCAAACAGTGAATTGATTCCGATGATCGTAGGTCATAGTGATCTTTATCCTGCAGCTCAGTTTCGTGCAGCGATCATTGTTTCATTTATTTTTTCAGTGGGCCTATACCTCTCGCCTTTTTCCATCATTAACCCTATTTATTTTTTATGGATTCAAATTCCAGGACTTCTTTTAGGATATGCTCTTGGATGTCTTCCGGCATTCACAAGACATTTAATTACTAAAAGAGAAGTTGAATATGAAGTCACACAAAGAGCGATCGAAGCTTTTTTTGATCACAATCTTCATACGACAGAAAAACACAACGGCGTTTTAATTTTCATTTCCATTATGGAGAGAAAAATTAAAATCATCACTGACGTTGGAGTCAAAGCAAAAGTTGATCAGAAAATCTGGGACGAGATAATTGTCGACTTCACCGCGAAAGTCAGCTCTGGTGAATTTGTCGAGGCACTTAAAAGTACAATCATTGCGACTTCTTTAGTTCTGGAAAAATACTTTCCGGCCGACGGAAGGCCAAGAAAAAATGAGATTAAGAACGAATTAATTATAGAAGATTAAAAAATCACAGGCCCGAGCAATCGGGATTTCTCACCAAAGCTAGATCAAAAGTCGAAGACTTCAGCTTTATATTTCACTTATCAACCATTAGGATTAAATCCATTGCCTTGGCAATATAAAACCTTTGATGCAAAATAATAAAATGTTTAAGTTATTTTTCCTTATTCTGTTTCCTTTTTTTGCTAATGCATCAGTGGAATGTATAGGGCCAACAAATGCTTCAAAATACATTATCTATCTTCATGGAATAGATAGAGAAGAATTCAGTCCACAAGAAATAAAAAATCGTGAAATTCTTAAGAAGCTAGCAAATAATTTATCTCTAAAAATTGCATTACCGCGAGCTAAAACTAAATGTCCTCAAGATAAAGATCTACTTTGTTGGGTATGGGAAGCCCAATATAAAAAAGATCTTGAACCTACTTTTACTTCAATAAAAGAAGCAAGTACGGAGTGTTTTCCAAACAAAGATTACAATGTAGTTGGGTTCTCGAATGGTGGTGCTGCTGTCTCTGCATTTCTAAGACTTTGTGAGAATCCAGGATTCAAAACTGCCATCAGTATAGGAGCAGGCGGCGGATGGTTTTCCTCTGATCCAAAAAAACTTTTAAACTGTATGCCTAATCTTATAATTATGCTTGGTTCTAACGATGGTGCGAATCAAGCCCCCGTGAGAAATTACATAAATCATCTTCAAACTTTAAAAGCGCAAGTGAAACTTATTGAATACCAAGGTAAACATGAAATTCTTTATGAACCTTTAAAAGAACAGTTAGAAAAATTATATTCAAAATAAAAATGGCTTCAGTTTGAAGCCATTTTTATTAATTGTTTGTCCTTGATAACAAAATTTCTATCGATTAGTAGGTTTTTAAGATCAGCTGAATCCAGGTTTTTTTGGGTTTATACCTTGTACGCCGCACTTATTGGATTTGCAGAAAACTTTGTATGGAATTTTTTTTTGAGCTTCCGTAGGTTCTTGTCGAATACAATTTGACCTAGCATTCTCCAATTCATAATAATCTTTAGCGATTTTTGCGAAAGCGGTGTTTACGACGTTTCCTGCACAGTTATAATCTATATTAATACACTCACTATCTTTTTGGCATTGAAACCATGAATCATTTGGCTTGAGCTCTTCTGCGAAAACGGTCAATGTAATCAAGAATATAATTATACCAAGGAAATTTTTTTTCATGAATTAATAATATCGTGATGATGGTTCGTGTTCAATAATTAAATGACTGCGACTTGCCCTTTGTTCACGATACTTTCGTCTTTCACCCCAGGGGCTAGACTCAACGGCCTGAAAACTAATAAGGACTGCTTTTGTTATCGAAGGCCAAGAATTTCAATTCATACCTTAAAAAAATAAGGATTTTGGCGGTCATGGATCGAATCACGCGCAATTGCCAGCATATGAAACAAGATTTAAACAAATGAACTTAATGTAAGTTTATTTTAGTCGTCACGCCATAACAGACTCTTCATTCTTTAAGAATGAAAAATATTATTGCCACAACTCTCCTAATTTTATCACTCAATGCATTGGCGGGAACTCTTCCCACAACGAAAGCAGATTTCTGCACTCGTTTTCAAGACTCCAGTGTTCTTTCCACATACTCATCTGAGACCAGCAATCTAATGGCCTTTAAAAACCAAGGTGGCCTCTTTAACGGTGGCGTATGCTGGTGGCACTCACGTTTCCAAAGAAACATTTTATACTTATCAATCTTCCGTCCGGATTTAAAAAAACCTACGGCCTCTGAAGTAAGAGCTTTAATTAAAGAAATCCGCGCAGGTGAATCAGTTGTGACAATCCCGGGCTTTGCAAATTTTTCTGATTTTAGCACTGCTTACACTAAGGAAATTCTCGCTGAACTTGAAAGCTGGCAATTGTATGATGGTGTAATCTTAGGAAGCTGGATTGATGGACTTAAAGGCGATACAAAAGTCGCTTCTGAAGAATTGCAAAAAATGATGGCCACAACTTTTAAATACATTGAAGTGAGTAAAAAAATCGCATACCAGAAATTGCAGATCAAAGGGATCACATCCCACGCATGGCTGATGATTGGAATGAAGCCCGGCCCGAACGGATTTGAAATCGGTCTTATAGATTCCAACAATCCAAGAATGAGCGAAAACTATTCTTATAAAATTGGCGATGAAAGTTTTTTTGAAAAAGGTTACGGAAACTTTGTTCCTTACCTGGAATTTACACGTGAAGAAGAACGCTTAACAAGTGTCGGGAAATCATTTTGTGGAGTGAAAGGAGTCAATGACTCTAATCCGTCTGAATGGGCCAAGGGATATGAGCAGGATCTTGCAGAAGCAAAATCCCACTTAAAATAATTTAAATACGGTTTAAAACTTTGAATGTGAACTCTGGAAACTTTTCCGTCTTCTCGACTTCCCATTCCTTGTAATCAATCGCTGGAAAGTGAGCATCAGCAGGGCCTTGATACTCAACTTCTGAAAGATAAATTGTCTGCGTATATGGCATGAAAAAATTAAAAATTTCACCACCGCCAATGACCATCATTTCAAAATCATCTTCGCCTAAATCATCTTCAGCTTCAAGGGCTAAATCAAAGGCCATCATTGGATCGTTGATCACAATCACGTCATCAGGCTTGAAATTTAAATCGCGGGTGATTACCACATTCGCACGATTCGGAAGAGGTTTTCCAATTGACTCGAAAGTCTTTCTTCCCATGACAATCATTTTACCCGTCGTAATTTTTTTAAAATTCTTCAGGTCCTCTGGAATGTGCCAAAGAAGTTTATTGCCGAGACCGATTTCACCTTTAGGCCCTTGGGCCACGACCATTGAAATATGCATAATAACCTATATAGCAATTGGAGCTTTAATTGTTGGATGCGGATCGTATCCTTCCAGTTTAAAGTCTTCGAATTTAAAATCAAAAATATTTTTAATGTCAGGATTTAATTTCATCTGCGGAAGCATTTTAAATTCACGAGTCAGCTGGAGTTTTGTTTGTTCAATATGATTTGAATACAAGTGAGCGTCACCCATTGTATGAACGAAATCACCATAACCAAGACCGCAAACCTGTGCCATCATCATTGTTAAAAGTGCGTAAGAGGCAATGTTAAACGGAACACCTAAAAAGATATCCGCTGATCTTTGATATAACTGACAAGATAGTTTTCCATCTGCTACATAAAATTGAAAAAAAGCATGACATGGAGGAAGTGCCATCTTTTCGATCTCAGCAACGTTCCATGCAGAAACAATTAAACGTCTCGAGTCCGGATTTTTTTTAATTTGATTCACAACAGATGTAATCTGATCAATGGTTTCACCATTGGCACCTTGCCAGCTTCTCCATTGAGAGCCGTACACTGGACCTAAGTTTCCATCTTCATCTGCCCACTCGTCCCAGATAGAAACGCCGTTGTCTTTTAGATATTTAATATTGGTTTCACCTTGAAGAAACCATAGTAGTTCATGAATGATTGATTTTAAATGCAGTTTTTTTGTCGTCACTGAAGGAAATCCTTCAGCAAGATTGTAGCGTGCCTGATAACCGAAAACAGAAAGTGTACCAGTCCCGGTACGGTCTTCTTTTTTCGCGCCATTTTTAAGAACGTGCTCCATCAGATCGTGATATTGCTTCATATTCTTTTTCCTTGTGTGTGGTGAGTGTGTGCTCTTATAAAATTGTAAACTTTTGAGCAAAGGTTTACAACGTAAGTTTCTGGAATTGTTCTGACTACTCAACTCTCCAAAATTCCAGAACTTAAGCCAGAAATATAAAAGCTTCTTTTTCAGTTTAGAAAAAACTTTTCAGTATTCAAACGTAATTTAATTAATGGTTATACTCGAATGTTATTGAGCCTGAAAAGGCTTATCAAGAATTTGCGAAGTATTCTGATGGGCGAAAAAATCCAGAAGCTGCAAACTCGGACATCATATATCCCCCATCAGTTTTATAATCCTAGCAATATTTTGCACCCGACTTCAACCAACTTAACCTTACCGCTCTTTTATCTTTACAAAAATTCCGGTCCCTACCAAAATTAAAGTATTCAAAAATAAGAACCTTAAGGAATCTAGGAAGTTTATATGACAAAGGTAGTGACTGGTCTTGAAAGACTAATGAACGAAAAATCCTTGCAAGACAGTATCAAAGGAAATATCGGATACCTTTGCCATAGCGCTTCGATTGATTCAAAATTCAATACCGGAGTTGTTCTTCTACAAAATCTTTTTGGGAAACGGTTGATTAAACTTTTCGGGCCACAACATGGATTCGTGACAGATGTTCAGGATAACATGATGGAGACTGCTCACTATATTCATCCCTATTTTAAAATTCCTGTGTACTCACTTTATTCAGAAACAAGAACTCCGACAGATGAAATGTTAAAAGACATCGATACTTTAATTATTGATCTGCAGGATGTTGGCACGCGCGTTTACACTTATATTTCTACGCTTTCATTGATTATGGAAAAATGTGCGGGAAGAGATATTAAGCTGGTTGTCTTAGATCGTCCGAATCCAGTTGGCGGAGAGATGATTGAAGGAACAGTTTTAAAACCGGGATATGAATCTTTCGTCGGCCGTTATCCGATTCCTCAACGTCACTCTCTTACAATGGGTGAAGTTGGAAAATTCGGACAGACCGTTTTGAAAACTGACTGCAATTTAGACGTCATTAAAATGAACAACTGGAAACGTTCAATGTATTTTGAAGATACAGGACTTCCATGGGTTCTTCCTTCACCTAATCTTCCGACTATGGTTGGAGCAATTACTTTTGTAGGAACTGTTTTACTGGAAGGAACAAATATTAGTGAAGGCCGCGGAACAACTCGCCCTCTGGAAGTCGCAGGATATCCTGGAATCGAATCATTTGATTTCGTCGCAAAAATGCAAAAAAGATTTAAGGAAGAAGGACTAACAGAAGGTTTTAATCTTCGACCGATTATTTTCTTGCCTACATTTCAAAAACACGCTGGCCTTAATTGCGGTGGTGTTCACATTCATCCGACGGAAAATGCGAAATTTAAATCGTGGACAGTTATGCAGATGATCTGCCGCGAGTTCAAGCGCGAGTTAGGTGATAAATTTGAATTCCACAATAAACCTTACGAATATGAATTTCATAAACTGGCGATCGATTTAATTAACGGAACAGACGAAGTGAGACACTGGGTGAATAACCTTGGGTCACTTTCTGAACTACAGAAAATCGAAACCCAAGGTCACGATAAATATTTAAATCAAAGAGAAAGCGCGCTTCTATACTAGTTTACTAAAATTAAGCTGCGATTTTGTAAGAAGTATTCTTAGCGAAATGATAATAATCGGGAACGCGTCTTTCTAGTATGCCCCAGATGATATTTTCATCGAGACCATCTACCCGAGCAGCTTGAATCAACCCTCGCACGCGGAAATCGAGTTCATCGAAGTCGAGATGTGACCTGTACACAGTTTCACTTTCAACAATCATCTCCTCTATTACTTCGGAGTATTGTTTGATCAGGGTTTGTTTAAAGTCGTCGTTCATTAATACCGTCCAGGGTTGAGCTCATTCGTAACCATGATTGAGTATATGATCTATCACCAGGATCCTTTTCTAATTCAAAAATCAGCACCATTTTAGTAACTTACAACTGCTCAATAATTGTTGTCTAAATTTCTTTACAACTTGATCTCCCATGTTACTGTATTTATTGTTAAATCTTTACACGACAAAATGCATCTACTTCATTTTACAAAGGAGTGCTTAATGAAAATGAACTCAGTGTCACACAAATTGTTGGCGATCTTAACAACTCTATTAGTTGTTGGAACTGCTGCTGCTGCTGATCTTAAGATCGGAGTTGTTTCACCTATGACTGGTGCGACTGCTACTTTCGGACAAGAAAATACGAACGGTATTAAACTGGCGTACGAAAAGTTCAAGAAAGGCCCGGGCAAAAAATTTGATTTAATTATTGAAGACGATAAGTCTGAAGCGATTGAATCGACAAATGCTACTAGAAAACTTTTATCAGTAGATAAAGTTTCTGCAATGATCGGAGCTCCGACTTCTTCACTTGCACTGGCATCTGCTCCAATCGTTCAGGAAGCAAAAATTCCATTCATTACTCCAACTGCAACAAACGTAAAAGTAACTCAGGTTGGTGATTATATCACACGTGCTTGTTTCACTGATGATTTCCAGGGTGTAGTTATGGCGAAATTCGCTGTGAACACACTGAAAAAAACAAAAGGTTTAGTTTTAATTGAAAACACTTCAGACTATTCTAAAGGACTAGCTAAAGCATTCACTGACGAGTTCACAAAACTTGGCGGGAAAATGGTTTCAACTGAAGAATTAACATACGCTGCAAAAGATACAGACTTCCAGTCTCTTTTAAGAAAAGTAAAACGTGCTAACCCAGATTTCGTTTTCGTTCCAGGTTACTACGTTGAAGTTGGTCTGATGTTAAAACAGGCCCGCGCTCTTGGGATCAACGTTCCATTCCTTGGTGGTGACGGTTGGGATTCTCCAAAATTATTTGAGATCGCCGGTGAAGCAGTTAAGGGATCATTCATCTCTAATCACTTTGCTCCGGATGATAAATCTCCAGTGGTACAAAACTTCGTAAAAGAATACGAAAAAGCTTACGGATCAAAACCAGGATCATTCGCTGCTCTTGGATACGACTCTCTTGGAATTTTAGTTGATGCTATTAAGCGCGCTAAATCATCTAAGCCTGCTGACATCAGAGCTGCTCTTGTAGCAACTAAAGGTTACCAGGGAATTACAGGGACAATTACTTTTGATAAAGACAGAAACCCGACTAAGTCTGCTGTTGTTTTAGAAGCAACACCGTCTGGTTACGTTTTCCACTCACGAGTGAATCCATAAAAGTATGACTCAAAATACAATCTATTTTTTCTGGGATTGTTTACAGTATTTAATCAACGGTATCGCCCAGGGTTCACTATACGCAATAGTGGCCCTGGGTTACACCATGGTTTACGGAATCATCCGGCTGGTGAACTTCGCTCACGGTGAGTTCCTCATGCTGGGTGCATTCTGTGGATACTTCGCTCTTAAATTTCATTTACCGATGCCGGTAGCGATTATCGCTTCAATGTTAGGCGCAGGGATTGTCGCTCTCATTGTTGAGCGAATGATTTACAGGCCGATTAGAAATGAAGGAAGAATTCCGGCACTCATCACAGCGATTGGTGCTTCACTATTTTTCCAATACACAGGCCAGCTGGTTTTTGGTGCAGATCCAAAAACAGTTCCACCGGTTTTCAAAGAAGTGCTCTACACTTTCGGCGAAGTGAATGTTTCCAACATTCAGGTTTTTATTTTCGGTTTAACATTACTTATACTTTTATTTTTGTGGTGGCTTACTCATTATACAAAAATCGGTGTAGCTATGAGAGCGACGTCTTTTAATTTAAAGGCAGCTGAACTCATGGGAATCAACACCAACAAAATTATCGCATTTACTTTTTTTCTGGGAGCGTCTCTTGCGGGGCTTGCCGGAATCCTTATGGGCTACACAATGTCAGTAGAGCCTATGATGGGAATGAGCTTAGGACTTAAGGCCTTTGTTGCGGCAGTTGTCGGCGGCATTGGTGTTATTCCAGGAGCAGCTCTTGGTGGTTTCATTTTGGGAATCGCAGAGAACATGGTCGCTGGATTATATAAATCAAGCTTCAGGGATGGAGTTTCATTTTTTATTTTAATTATAATTCTTTTAATTAAACCGTCAGGAATTCTCGGTAAAAACGTGAAGGAAAAAGTTTAGATGGATTATTATCTACAAATTCTTACCAACGTAGGAATTTTTATTACGCTTACGTTGAGCTTAAATTTAATTAACGGATACTGCGGCCAGTTTTCTTTAGGGCATGCAGGATTCTGGGGCGTGGGAGCTTACGCCAGCGCCGTTTACGGTGTGTACTTTGCTTTACCCATTGATCCGGCCTTAAACATGGCCATCGCTCTTTCTATTGGTTTTGTGGCCGCTGCGCTTTGTGGATTATTAATTGGAATTCCCTGTCTCAGATTAAAAGGCGACTACCTCGCTATTGCCACCATTGGCTTCAGTGAAATTCTTCGCATCATCATCATGAATACTGAAAGCATCGGAGGCCCGCGCGGCTTCACGAATATTCCTAGATGGTCCAACAGCTGGTGGGTCTGGGGTATCGCTCTCGCCGTTACACTTTTCATGCTTAATCTAAAACGCTCTGCTCACGGACGCGCGATCATCTCCATTCGTGAAGATGAAATCGCTGCGGAAACCATGGGAGTGAATTTATTTCGCTACAAACTTTTTTCATTCATCGTCGGTGCAGGTATCGCTGGTATGGCCGGAAGTTTAGTCGCCCACGACCAGCAGTTTTTACACCCGAACAATTTTAGTTTCATGTGGAGTGTCTGCATTTTAGTTATGGTGATTTTAGGAGGCCAGGGTTCTGTCAGCGGGTCAATCGTCGGTGCAGTTATCTTAACAATTTTACCTGAAATTTTAAAACTAATTGGCTCTAATGTTTCTACCTGGCGAGTTTCAATTTACGCTGCTCTCATGATTATCCTGATGCTGACTCGTCCTCAGGGAATTTTCGGGCCACACGAATTGTTTGAGAAAAAGCGTTTAAAAGGTGTCGCATAGTATGACAACACCCCTATTAGATATTCAAAATGTCACAATGAAATTCGGCGGTCTAACTGCCGTTCGCGATGTGAGCTTCACAGTTCAGAAAAAAGATCTGGTCGCTGTTATCGGACCTAATGGTGCCGGTAAAACGACACTCTTTAACATGATCACCGGAATATATGAGCCAACTATTGGAAGTGTTGTTTTGGATGGCCTTCCTTTAAATAAAAAAATGGCCAGCGAAATTACTGACCTTGGAATCGCCAGAACTTTTCAGAACATAAGACTGTTTAACAACCTGAGTGTTCTCGACAATATTAAAATTGCCCGTCACACGCGTATTAAATACTCATTCTTCGACGGAATTTTTAAAACAAAAAAATATAGAGCTGAAGAAAAAATGATCGAAGAAGAATCAATTAAACTTCTGGCACTTTTTAATCTCGATTCCAAAAAAGATCTGCTCGCAAAAAATCTTCCCTATGGAGCTCAAAGAAAACTGGAGATGGCCCGCGCACTTGCGACCAAACCAAAACTTCTTTTACTCGATGAACCTGCGGCCGGAATGAATCCGACAGAAACAAAAGAATTAAGTGAACTGATCCATTTCATCCGCGAAGAATTTCAGATTGCAGTGATCTTAATCGAACACGATATGAGACTCGTGATGGAAATCGCAGAAAAGATATTTGTACTCGATTACGGAAATCTTATTGCCAGCGGATCTGCCAAAGATGTGCAGAACAATCCAAAAGTTGTTGAAGCTTATCTGGGAGCAGAAATTTAAATGCACACACAACCAATTTTAGAAATTAAAGACCTCAATACTTATTACGGAAATATTCACGCTGTTAAAAACATCAGTCTTGAAATCCAGAAAGGCGAAATCGTTACCTTACTTGGAAGTAACGGTGCAGGTAAAACCACTACCCTTCACACAATTTCAGGCCTTCTAAAAGCGAGCTCCGGTGAAATTAATTTCGACAACCAATCTATCGAAAAACTTCCCGCTCACCGCATCACGGCCCTGGGACTTGCCCAGTCTCCGGAAGGACGCCAGATTTTTGCCAATCTATCGATCAAAGAAAACCTGGATATGGGTGCTTACTTGCGCAGTGACACTTCAGGAATAAAAACTGATTTAGAATTTGTTTATAACTTATTTCCAAAATTACTAGAGCGAAAATCTCAGCTGGCACAGACACTTTCGGGTGGAGAACAGCAAATGCTTGCGATTGCTCGCGCTTACATGAGTAAACCAAAACTTCTTTTACTGGATGAGCCTTCACTGGGAATTGCGCCTATTCTGGTGGGAACAATTTTTCGTGCCATCACCGAAATAAACCAGTTGGGAATGACCATTTTATTAGTCGAGCAAAATGCCAATTTAGCTCTGAAAGTTTCTCACCGCGCTTATGTTCTCACCAATGGTGAAATCACTTTGCAAGGCCCTTCCGCTGAATTATTATCTAACCCTGAAATCAAAAAGGCCTATTTAGGCAGCTAGTAAGGGATTATTTCATGACATTAGATGCAGCTATTACACTTTTAAGAAAAGCAGTGAAATGGTCGGAAGTAAAAAATCAAAAGCATTTGGACTTTTCTCTTTGTGTAGCGGACGAACGTCGCGTTTACCAGGAAGCACTTATGTACGCCCAACTCGAAGTTGAAAAAGGAACACTCACTCAGGACGAATTAAAAGCACGTCTTGGCCTTGAGTAAAATATAAGTCAAAAGGAAATTCTATGTCTCAAGCACTAAACGATGCTGTTCACTGGGCCGATCTTACTGCCGATAAATTAATTCGTCAGGAAGACAAGGACACATACACTCTCGCTTCAGGGATCACACCTTCAGGTGTTGTTCACTTCGGAAACTTCCGCGAAGTAATGACAACTGAATTAGTTGCACGTGGATTAAAAAAACGCGGAAAAAAAGTTCGCTTTATTTTCTCATGGGACGACTACGATACATTCAGAAAAGTTCCTGCAAATCTTCCTAAGCAAGATGAGCTGGCAAAATATTTATTCCAGCCTATCGTTGATACTCCGGATCCTTTCGGTGATCACGAGTCGTACGCTGCTCACCATGAAAAATCTTTTGAATCTCAATTAAAAAAAATGGGGATTCAACTTGAGCCGATTTATCAGGCGACAAAATACAGAGGCGGAGCTTACAAAGACCAGATTAAATTAACTCTTGAGAAAAAAGATACGATAGCGGCCATCTTAAATAAGTGGAGATCAGAACCACTTCCTGCTTCCTGGATGCCTGTTTCAGTTTATTGTGAAAATTGTAACCGCGATAAAACGATGGCCACTAAGTATGATGGAAAAAATAAACTTGATTACGTTTGTGATGCTGAAGATTGTAAATTTTCGGGCTCACTTGACCTCGATACAACTTCGAGAGCAAAACTTCCATGGCGTATGGACTGGCCAATGAGATGGTCAGTTGAAAAAGTCGATTTCGAGCCAGGTGGAAAAGACCACTCGTCTCAAGGTGGATCTTTCACGACAGCAAAAGATATCGTCGCTGAAGTCTACGGATGGAAAGCACCAATGTACCTGCAGTACGATTTCGTATCGATCAAAGGTATGGGCGGAAAAATGAGTTCTTCAAAAGGGAACCTTGTCACCGTAAATGATGTTCTTGATGTTTACGAACCGGAAATGGTCCGCTGGATTTTCGCGTCTTATAAGACCAACATCGATTTCGGATTATCATTCGACTTAGATGTTATTAAAAACTACGAAGACTTCGACAGAATGGAGAGACTTGCTTTCGGTCTGGAGCTTGGATCCGAAAAGAAAGTCGCGATGGCAAAAAGAGTTTATGAACTTTCTCAAATTGGAGAGACTCCAAAAGAGATGCCGTTTCAGCCAGCTTTCCGTCACCTCTGCAACGTTCTTCAAATCAATGATCTCGACGTTAAACGCGCACGCGGATTTTACGATGCAGAAATTAAAAATGAACGTGACGAAAGAAGATTTCAGGAGCGCGCTCAAAGAGCTGCTTACTGGATCGAAAACTCGGCTCCGGATGAATTTAAATTTTCACTTAATAAAGAACCAGTGAAGATGGACATAGATGCAAAACAAACAGCGTTCTTAAATGAGCTTAACGGCTATTTAAAGGCCGAGTTCAACAACATCGCTGATGATAAAGCGCTTCATGAAAAAATGTATGAGATCATCAATGCGCATGAATTAGAACCGATGACTGTTTTCACTCTTCTTTATAAGAAGCTCATTAATTTAGAGAAAGGGCCGAAGCTTGCGGGCTTCATCAGAACGATTGGTCTTGAGAGAGTCTCAAGATTACTAGTGCCATAATGAAACTGATTTCACCCTAGCATGAAAAAAATACTTACAATGGCCGTGAAAACGGCCATTTTTTTTATTAAGTGCTGACTACCGTTGTTATTCAATAAATTCTTAGATAAACCTCAGTTAGAGAGAATTAAATCTTTATTTGGAGAAATAAGATGAAGGGATTAAAAACATTATTACTAAGTGCTGCTGCATGTTTTTCAGTTGGAGCTTCTGCTGATTTATGTACGACAGTTATTCGCGACTATCAAGGCAGCTACACTTATGACTACGACACATTTATCTCGTCGTCATACTCAGTAGACTCAGCTTGTTCACAGGCAACTTACAACTGCCAGGTGAAATTATCAGATTATCAATCTCAAGGTTACTACCGTACAGCAGTTTGTGCGATCAGAGACACGTCGGATACAACTCCTTCATACCCTGCTCCTAATTACCCGTCGTACCCATCGTATCCACCAGCTCCTTCTTACCCGAACTATCCAACATATCCATCTTACCCATCATATCCGTCTTACCCAAGTTACCCGAATCCACCACGTGATCCACATTACCCATCGTACCCAAATCCACCACGTGACCCGCATTACCCATCATATCCAAATGATCCAACTCCTCCACGCAGACCAGGTGATAACCACGGACAAAATCCAGGGTTCCCGGGTAGAGATCCAGGAAGAGAACCGGGCAGACCAGGACCTGGGCCAGGACCACGTCCACCACGTAGATAGTTTTTTAACTTAAGTTTTTAATACAACAACGAACGAGGATAAAATTTTATGAAAACACTATTGGCGATTTTTCTTTTGAGTTTATCGACTATGAGTTTTGGAGACATCATCAATGTTCCACCAATTCCACCAACGAGTACACAAGCAATGTGTACAACTGATCTGATTGATTTATATGGAAATGTCGTAAGAAGTTTTTCTGGTAACGGGTATGACCAGTACGAAGCCTGTAGACAATCTGAACAGTTCTGCGATTATGAACTTCAAAGATATGAAAATGGTTTTCGTTGTGAAACGAGAGGCGGAGGATATCCACGACCTCCTCGTCCACCACAACAAACAACTGAGCAATGTCGTGCTTCACGCTTTGACCCGGCCGGATTTTTCATTCAGTCTTACTATGGACAGGCAACTGGCCCATGGGGATCGAATGTAAAAGACCAGGCCTGCAGACAAGCTCTTCAGCAATGTTCTTACGACCTTCGTGGACGTCAGACTTGTAGAATTGACGGTTAATTTTTTAAATCCAAGGCCCCTTTTTGGGGCCTTATTTCATTTCCCGACTATTTTAATTTCTCTCTTTTTTAAACTTCCGCTTAATCTCTCCGATAATCATTTATGAGAATTCTTCTTATCGTCTCATTTATGTTTTCCTTTCACGCTTATGCTCAAGAATTAGTGTGCACTGATGTTTCCATCAGCACAGAGAATATGCCGAAAAATAATAATCAAAACGAGCATAACTGGTGTGTCTTCTGGACAGGTGTTGATCTCTTTTCTTATTACGAAAAAACACCGCTTTCAAGCTACGACCTGGCCTTACAGTATTTTAATAACAATATCGTTCGCACGGAAGAAATCAAAGACTACTCTGATAACGGCGCGAATATGTCAGCGGCCCTCATAATCGGACTTCAGGGAAAAGGACTTTGTCTTGAATCGCAGACCAATTTCACCAATGGTGACTGGTCAGAATTAAGTGTTCTCTTCAAAAAAATAAGCTCACCTGCTAAAAAACTTTCGCAAATCATCTGCCAGAACAAACTGGAAGACACAGAACCATTTAAAGAAATTCCGCAAAATATTTTAAAAATTCTTGATAAGTTAACCGGTGATAAAAAAACTGCGGCCTTACTTGATCTCACTTGTGGAAAACGTTATCAGCTGGGGAAATACGGTGTTGGAAGCAGAACCATCGAGCAGTATCCACCTGAGAAAATCGTAGATAAACTCGATATTTTATTATCAACAAGCAATCCCGCTTCGATCAGCTATGACTGGGATTTCATAATAAATAATAAAGACTATAAGAAAAAAGAGTCTAACCACTCTTCAACAATCATCGGAAGAAGATTGAATAAAGACACTGGTGAATGTGATTATAAAATTAAAGATAGTGCAGGAAACCGTTGTCCAAAAAATTCAATTTATGAATGCGATAAAGCACATGGAACGATTTGGGTTCCAAAAAATAATTTGATTCAAAATATTTATGAAGTGAACTGGCTTGTTAAAGCGAAAAGCTAATTTAGTTTTGTCTCAAGGCCATATAAGAAATAATCAATTCGAGAGCACCAATTCTGGATTTTAAATCTTTAATGTCTGAAAATTTTGGAGCTAATATTACTTCTAATTTTTCCAGAATTTTTTTCGATTCTTCCAGATGAGAATGAGCTTCTTTGCTTATTTTTTCAACAAACTCATTAAATGAAATTCTTGCTACAACTTCCTGAAGATTTTCGCCGTTTTTAAAACGAACAAATAATTCGGGATTAGATTCAAGCATTTCAAATACAACAGAATTTACAATTCCGTTTTTTAAATCGAGTTCCTGATCTTTCTGTGAGTCGCCTGAGTAGTCCAGAGTATCGTCGATCATCTGAAATGCAAGACCAAGGTGTCTTCCGAATTCACGACAAAGTTCAACTGTACTTTTATTTGCTCCACTTAAAATCGCCGGAGCAACTGAGCAGTAACTCATCACTGAAGATGTTTTTTTCTCGGCGACTTCACGGATTAATTCACGTGTATAATTTCTATCGCTTATTAAATCCAGCTGCAGCCACTCACCTTCTGATAAATCTTTAATGACTAAAGACATCTCACGGACGAGTTCTAAATTTCCAGCATTAGTGAGATCTACAATCACTGACGACAGGAGATAATCTCCGGCCAGAACAGCTTTTTTATTTGATGAGAGAATATTTATTGAGGGAGTTCCTCTTCTCATAGTTGCGTTATCGATAACGTCATCGTGAGAAAGGGATGCAGCGTGAACCAGTTCAGAGGCCCGTGCATAGGGAGTTACAGTCTTAAAATCTACCTTAAACAAATGGGCCACAAGAAAAGTCAGGAGTGGTCGCAACCTTTTTCCACCTCTTAGTACACTTTGAGACAATACGGCGTCGATCGCCTGGTGAGCGTTCACCGAGCGGATCTGTAAATCCATATTTTTTGAACTCTCGAGGGCCTCTTTTGGAAGAGCGTCGAGAAAGTCTGCGATCATTGTGGTTTCCCCTATGAACGACAAGGTAGCATTTGAGCAAATTAAAGTAAACCCAAACTTGCTATGTGCATGAAGTTTAAGGTAAAAAGGGGATGACTAAAAGGATGGAAAAATGACAACAAATAGCACGCCTGAGCTAGGCGAAAGAAAAAAAGAATCTTATAAAATTTTTGATGAAATCGCCGGAACTTATGACGTCTTAAATCATACACTCTCTATGGGGATTGATATTTACTGGCGCAAAAAAATGCTTAAGCATTTGCCGAACAAAGAAACAATTAACGCTCTCGACCTGGCAACAGGAACAGGTGACGTTCCGTTAACTTTGATTGCAGATAAACGAATCAAAAAAATTACCGGCATCGATCTTTCAAAAGGAATGGTCGATATAGGAATTGAAAAAGTAAAAAAGAAAGGGCTGGATAAAAAGATTTTTTTAATGCTTGGTGATGGCGTGAACATTCAGTCTGCTGACAATGCTTATGACTTAACAACAATTTCTTTTGGAATCAGAAACTTTTCTGACCCGCAAAAATCTCTTCATGACATTCACCGTGTACTAAAAAAGGACGGACGTCTGATGATCATGGAATTTTCAATTCCGTCGAACTTCATCGTAAGAAATGTTTATTTCTTCTACTTCAGACATTTACTTCCATTCGTAGGAAATATTGTTTCTAAACACAAAGATGCCTATACCTACTTAAATAAAAGCGTTGAAGACTTTCCTTATGGAGAGAACTTCCTGGCCCTTATGAGAAATGCCGGTTTCACGGATTTAAAAATGATCCCGCTGACTTTTGGTATCGCAACTTTGTATATCGGTGATAAAAAATAATGAACGCGGAAAGTTTCTTAAAAGAGGAACTTCAAAAAATTGACTTCGGTGTAAGGCAGGGAAACTCCCTGTTCGTTTATCCGGAATTCTCTCTCGTTGACCTGCTTCCGTTCGCAGCGACTGAAGAAGTTTTTTTCTTTGAATCAAAAGAAGAAGACTTTTCTTTTTTAGGTTTAGGCAAAAGTAAAATTCTGAGTACGGCCGAAGTTCAAAAGCACATTGAAAAAAAATCTCATGAAATCCTGGTATATCAATCGCACTTTGAAGATGAATCTCCACGACTGGTTTATTTACCTGAATGGTGCTTTGTAAAAAAAGGCGGAGAGATTACACTTAAGCTCCACCACTCAAACGATTATAAATCCTATTCACCAAGTAATATTATTTTCAATACCCAGATCTGGGAGTCATTCGTTAATCATTGGACTTCGTACGAAGAACGTCCGGAAAGTGATGAATGGAAAACCATGATTGATCAAAGTCTTAGACTCTTTTCAAAAAAAGAGCTGGAAAAAATTGTTTTATCTAGAAAGAAAATTTTCAGCTACGATGAAATGATTGAAATGCCAGTGATGTTCAGGGAGCTTTATCAAGGCAACCAGAACAGTTCTCATTTTTCTGTATTTCATCAGCTGCAATATAACCAGGCATTTATTTCTTTTACTCCTGAAAGACTTTTTACACTTAAAAATAAAAACCTTGAAACGATCTCGCTTGCCGGAAGTATTATGAGAGGCAAGGATGAAACTGAAGATCAGGCGCTTGAAGAGACTTTAAAAAACTCTGATAAGCTTACACGCGAGCATTCAATTGTTACCAATGCGATTAAAGAAAAACTTTCTACTGTCGCAGATAAACTTGAAATCTCCCCGCTTTTCACAATGAAACTTCCCTACATTCAGCACAGACAAGCGACGATTAAAGCTGTTTTAAAAAAGAATACTGATGTGATCAGCTTGATAGATCTGCTTCATCCTACTCCTGCAGTAGGCGGAATTCCTTTTGAAAAAGCACGCATAAGAATTTTAGAAATCGAAAAAGAGAAACGTGGATTTTATGCCGCACCAGTTGGAATCATCTCAAAAGATTTTACAGAGATCGCTGTCGGCATCAGGTCTGCTCTTATCGAAGGTCCGGTGATCACTGTTTACGGTGGTGCTGGGATTGTCGCTGGTTCAATAGCAGAAGAAGAATGGATTGAGACCGGCACGAAGATGCATCCTTTTATAAAAGTCATCAATAAGAGTGTAATTTAAACGGACATATTTTATGGAAAAATTATTATCTCAAAATATTAATCGAATCTGGTCAGGCCTGATCATCGATGAATTTTTAAAAAATGGGATTACACAATTTTATCTTTCGCCTGGTATGCGAAATGCTCCACTGATTGCGGCCATGGTGCACTTCCAGAAATTTGATTCAAGATTAAACATTGTTTTATGTATTGATGAAAGAGGAGCTTCTTACCGCGCTCTTGGATACTCTAAGGCCACAGGAAATCCAGCGGTCCTAATCTGTACAAGCGGGACGGCAATGGCCAATTATATGCCGGCCGTTGTAGAAGCAAAAAAATCTAATCTTCCGCTCATAATTTTATCTGCTGACCGCCCGGCAGAACTGACTTTCTGTGATGACAACCAGACAATTGATCAGACAAAATTTTTCGGTGATTTTATTCAGGGGCAAATGGCCCTAGGTGCTCCCACTGTTGAAATCAGTCCTCTTGCCATGACTTCAAGTTTATCAAACCTGATTCATAAATCTCTCTTCCCGCAAAAGGGACCGGTTCATTTTAACTGTGCTTTTAGAGAGCCACTTGAAGATACAATTGTTCCTGTGCCAATAGATTATTTAAACCTGGCAAAAATTCAGATTGAAAGAACGGGGCCTTCAACCCGTTATGTGAATCTTGAAACGAGACCGGATAAAAATTCTATCAATGAAATCGCCGCTCTTTTAAAAAACTCAAAAACCGGACTTCTGGTTGTAGGAAGTTTAGCTCCTCATGAATCGACAGAAATGGTTGAAGAGTTTGTAAAAGTTTTAAACTGGCCGACATACTTTGATGTTTCTAGTTCACTAAAATATGCATTCAATTTAAATGATGGCGCTCTTCCGACTTTTGATCATCCGGAATTTCAGCTTGATCTGGTAAACAATCCACCCGAAACTGTTTTTCATATCGGTGGACGTTTAACGAGCAAACACTACTACTCTTTCCTGAAACAGGTCCCGACGATCAATTTAATTACGTTGAGTCTGAATCTGGAGAAAGAAGATCCTTCACATCATACGAAAATGAGAATCAATGCTCACATCAATTCAACTCTTGAATCTATCATGGGCCGCTTTGATGGAATGAAACTTCCTAAAAAATCTTTGAACCTTAACTTTGAATCGTTTACTAAAAGTAAAATTAAGTTGATCGACGACGGACCTCTGGCCTATCCGAGCATCAGTAAAACAATTATTGATAACATTCCTGACAATTCTATTTTATACATCGGAAACTCAACTGTTGTTCGCACATTTGATTCGTATTTTTCATATGACAATAAGAAAAAAATTAAAGTAGCAACCAACCGTGGTGTGAGTGGTATCGAAGGATTCATTGCTTCGACTGCAGGATTCATCGATGGAACACAAAAAGAAGTTTATCTGATTATTGGAGACGTTGCTTTCATTCACGATTTAAATTCACTGTTATTTTTAAAAGACCTGAAGACTCCGATGAAAATTATTCTAGTGAACAACGACGGTGGAGGAATTTTCACTCTTCTTCCAATTCACAAAGAAAAATCCGTCCTGGATTATATTTCAAGTCCGCACGGGCAAACATTTAAGAAAACTGCAGAGAGTTTTGGAATCGACTATATTGCGGCATCAAACCGCGAAGAATTTAAAACCGGATTTCTCGCAATGCAGACAAAAACCACTCACACAATCATGGAAGTCTTCATCGATCACGATACCAACAAAGGTGTCTACGATCAGCTGAGAACCATTAAATACTAGAACGGAAAATATGAAAAACTGGATGCTCGCAATTCGCCCTAAAACTCTATTTGCTTCAATCGCACCTGTTCTCCTTGGTCTTGCTATTGCGTATATTGAAAATAATCATTTAAATACCCTTGTCGCTGTTCTCACTCTGCTTTGCGCTTTAGTTCTGCAGATAGCGAGTAATCTTGCCAATGATTATCTCGATGCTGTCAGAGGTGTTGATAATGAGACACGCCTCGGGCCCACGAGAGTGACAAGTATGGGATTGATTTCTGTAAGTAAGATGAAAAATGCGTTGATACTGACATTGGGAATCGCCTTTCTGCTTGGTATCTATCTGATGATTGTCGGCGGACCGTTTATTATTTTCATCGGGCTTCTTTCAATATATTTTGCCTACGGATATACAGGTGGTCCTTTCCCGCTTTCATACAATGGACTGGGAGAAACAGCGGCCTTTATTTTCTTCGGGCCGGTAGCAGTTGTCGGAACCAGCTTTCTTCAAACTCACAACGTCACTCACCTTGCTGTCATCGCAGGAATGGGGCCGGGATTTATTTCTGCCTGCATACTGGCAGTTAACAATCTTCGAGATATCGTTTCAGACCGTGAAACAAACAAGAGGACACTTGCAGTACGTTTTGGTGAGGGTTTCCAGAGAAAACTTTGTATTACAACGATCGCTTTAAGTATTTTAATCTGCCTCTATCTGATGATTACCTACCATTTCGTCTGGATCTTTCCGGTCATCATACTTCCATTTTTATTTCACAAAACCTGGTTGCAGATACTTTATAAACCTATTGATTCAAAACTTAATCAGGCACTGGCGAGAACGGCCCAGTACAACCTGCTTTATTGCCTGCTAACTTCAGTGGGCATGATTATAAGCTTTAAAGTATGATTGATATTACAGTCAGCTACGAAACTTTCGCGTACAAGGAACCTGTTCCTGTACGTGGAAAAATTATCAGTGAAAATCGTTTTCTCAAAGTAACTCTACTTGAACAGGACTATTTCATTTCCGTCCTTCCAGGCCTTCATGAGGCCACTCTTGAAGAAATAGCATTCAAAATAAAACGCTTTTTTTCCACGTATACTCTGGATTTCAAGGAAATTAATTTCGCAGTTAAATTATTTAACCTGGTGCCAGTCGATGATTTTATTGAAGAGCTTCACAGTGAAACATTATTTAACATTGAAGTGCTTTTACTGGGAATGATCAGGAAAACTCATCCAGGCCTGTTTAATAACAACGAAGTTATGCAGAATGAACTTTATCGTGCGAGCTCAGGGCCGTCACATTACGCCTCCTCGAAATGCCTCAAAATAAAGATTGCACCAGCATCTGTTGAAAAGACAGTCCGATTGATTAATGAACTTCACAGAATTAATAGCGGCCTGATTTTACGACTTGATGGAAACAGACAATTTGAAATTAATGAGATGAAAACTTTTGTTGAACACCTGAAAATAAGTATTTCTGCAGAATCGTATTCATTGATTGATTACATCGAAGAACCATTTAAAAATTTCACCGATACTTTTATATTTCAAAAAAAATGTGATTTAAAAATCGCGATGGATGAATCATTTTCAACTTACAATCAGCTTTCTGAAAAAGATTTCCCTCAAAATATTCCCGTCGTCATCAAAGCATCCCTTTTCGGCATTAGCTCCATATATAATTGGATGCAAACTCATTCTAAAAAACGAACTATCATTAGCTCCAGCTTCGAACACCCGACTGTTAAGATTGGGTTAGTTTTTTTGGCGGCCGAACGTCCTTATGAATATCACGGGCTTGAAAATTTTCTATAAATAAACCCACTAAACTACTTCATTAAAATTATTTTTATTTCTTCTGATTGATCGCAATCGGCAAGTATTAATCACTTCTCCAGATTTCAAAGTGGGAGTACGATATTTCTAAGGAGAATGATATGAAAAAATCTGTCATCACATTAGGCTTAATTCTTACACTTGGATCAATAATGGTGTCATGTTCACACCAGACAACAGGTGAATCTGATACACCTGATAGATATGTTGCCTCAAAAGGATGCCCAACTAAAGGTGAGTACCACTCTTATTTCGATGAAGTCGAAAGATGTCTGGAAAAAGAAAGTCAAAAGTGATACGAATCCCCCCATCTAAATTGATGTTACGGGGGAATCATGAAGAAGCTACTTTGCACGCTTGTTTTATTATCTAGCTTACTGCCACTTAATAATGCCTGGTCTTTCGACACTTCAGTTCGCGGTTTCATCGCACTTGATGCACTAAATTTCGAAAAAATTTCAGGACAAAAAGGTTCTACTGTAATCGGTATCGGCGTACTTGATTTAAAAGTATTTGCTGAACAAGATGATATGGCAGCGGCGATAAAGCTTAACCTTGACGGAAAACTTGATCGTCAGAATACTTTATTTGAAGAAGCATATGTAACATACAAAGGTGTTCCGGATTTCAGGTTTTCACTAGGAAAAGGAATTGTTAGATTTCAAAACCTTCACTGGGGCGTAATCGAAAATACTTATCAAGATGGTGGAACAATTATCGGTACTGAAAATCAAATTAGAAAAATTTCCAACAAAGCTTTTGCTTCAGTTTCATATGGTGGCCGTTCAAAAGGATTCATTGATCAATTTACAGTTTGGGGTGACAGTACACAAATGTACTCAGACGAAAAAGGTTCTGCATCATACGTCTCAACTGGTTCTGCAACTGTAAAAACAATTACAGGTTATAGAACAGAAGAAGTCGCTGGTTTTGATACAGCAAAACAACTGGGACTAGCGAATAAATTTGATTTGTATTTGACTGATGCCTGGAAAGTAAACTTCGGTCAAATGTATTACAAAAACAGAATGGGAGCTGAAAAAGCAAACTATAGTTTTGATATTGGTGCAAACTACGAAAGTAATGCTATGGAATTCTGGATGGATGCGATCTACGGATTTTCATCTAGGCTTCCATATGACTCATATACAACCAAAGCAAAAAACGAATATTTTCTTCAATTGGGTATGGAGTATTACTTAAACGAGAAATGGAGTTTAGTAGAAAACGTTGAAGGACTTTATGTTAAAGATCTACAACACACTTATACAACATTCGTTGAAGATGGTGTGACTTATAATCCGACTACATTTCAAGCAGAAAAAAGTGGTGCAACCTACAAGATACTTACATACAAACTAGAAACAGGAATAAAGTATAAAATTACAAAGTCCTCTCAGGTGACATTTGGTGGACTGTACGAAAAAAAGCAAACATCTAGAAACGGTGTTAAAGACCTGGCCTTCGTAAGAGACGTAAGAAATGCCAATACAGATGCTTATCAGCTGTCTGCCAGTATCTCTTTTTGGTTCTAATCACTTAAAATTTCACATACAGGCCCTCACATAAGAGGGCCTTTTTACACTGTAAACTTTCCACCATCTATTGCATAAAATCCCATGCTGCCGTATCACCCTAACTGGGGATATATTTCATTTATTTTTGTTTTGGGCCGGGGGGCTTCAATATGAAGGGTTCTATCAGGAAATCAATTTTGATTTCATCAATTTTTGTTATTGCAACAAGCGCAGGGGCCTTTGAACATCTGCCGGTAATTTCCGGTGAAGACCTGATCTACGGAAGTGATAACCGTGTAGAGATCGACCAGTATTCCGATTCAAGCTTTATAAACAAATCAAATTCAATCGCACTTCGTGTTCCAAAAAAACGTTTAGTGGTCGACAGAGACAATGAAAATCGAATTCTTTTTCCAAATGTTGTACTAAAAAATGCCATGCCACAGATTTGTGAAGACGAACGTTTCACTGAACAGGTTTCACTTGGAAACTGCTCGGGATTTTTAGTGAGTCCAACCACTCTAGTGACGGCCGGCCACTGTATGGTGAATGCAAAAGAATGTTCAGACAACAAATGGGTGTTTGGTTTCAAAGAAGGTGTTACTGAATTTTCACCGTCCCAAGTTTATTCATGCAAAAGTATTACTGCTCAAAAATATGTTTACTCTGACAAAGAAGTTAATGACTACGCTGTCATCGAACTTGATCGTCCGGTAAAAGGATTCGTAAAACTTAATACAAGAAAATTTGGAAGAGCGTTGCTTAACACTCCTCTTGTAGTTATCGGTCATCCATTGGGACTTCCAATGAAAGCTACTGATGGAGCTGTCGTCAGCAGAATGAATGATCTGGAGAGAGAGCATCCGATAAAATCTTTTTTACTTCGCGACCATTATTTCACGGCCAATCTTGATTCATATGGAGGAAACTCCGGCTCACCGGTATTCAATGCAAGAAACGGGAACGTTGAAGGAATTCTGGTTCAGGGTGCAGAAGATTTCATCTACAGCCCGGAAAAAGGTTGTATGCAGTCGAGACACTTAAGCGACTCACACTGGAATACTTATGAAAAAGTAATGAGAATCAATAAAGTTCCCGGCATCAGGTAAATTGGTAAGGCCAGGCCGGATGTTATCTCGGCCCGTTTAACAGCAAAAATATTAGATCTTTAATGGTGTGAGTTTAAAACTCGTGCAGCGTCTTTTGCGAAATAAGTAAGAATCATATCTGAGCCCGCACGCTTGAATGCCCAAAGCATTTCAATCATCGCTTTTTCCTCATCAAGCATTCCCATCATCGCAGCGGCCTTCACCATCGCGTACTCTCCGCTAATATTATAAGCAGCGATTGGAAGAGTAGTGTTGTCTCTTAAAGTTTTAATGACATCCAGGTACGGCAGTCCTGGTTTTACCATGAGAATGTCTGCACCTTCTGATTCATCAAGATAAGCTTCGCGAAGTGCTTCTCTCACATTGGCATAATCCATTTGATAAGTTTTTTTATCACCTTTTTTTGGAGCAGATCCAAGAGCATCCCTGAATGGCCCGTAAAAAGCAGAAGCGTATTTTGCAGCGTACGACATGATCGTTACGTTAATTAAGTTTTCATCATCTAAAGCATCTCTGATGAATCCGATTCGCCCATCCATCATGTCTGAAGGGCCGACGATATCAGCACCTGAGCGCGCCTGGATGATCGACATCTTTGCCAGCACATCAAGTGTAGCATCGTTTAAGATCTCACCTGTTTTTGGATCTACTAAACCATCATGACCATCACTAGAGTAAGGATCGAGTGCAACATCAGTCATGACCATTAAATCAGGAAGAGCATTTTTAACTTCCTTGATAGCACGTTGATATAAACCATTCGGGTTATAAGCTTCGCTTGCACGTGTATCTTTTAATTTTTCATCGATCGCAGGAAATAATGAAACACATGGAACACCAAGAGAGTGAAGTTCGCGGCACTCTTTTACCAGTTCATCGATTGATAAACGGAAAACTCCCGGCATGGTTTTAATTTCTTCTCTAAGATTTGTTCCTTCTTTAACAAATAAAGGTGCGATCAAATCATTCGGCGACAAATGAGTTTCGCGAACCAGACGTCTGATAGCATCTGTTTTTCTGTTTCTTCTAGGGCGGCTGATATTGAGCATGTACATACCTATTGTTGATTCATCGCCAGTTTAGCTTTGTAGGCCATGGCGAAAAAAGAAATTTGTTTCATCATTGAGTTCAGGCCGTTGGCTCGCGACATCGAAAGATGTTCGCGCAGACCGATGTCTTCTAAAAAAGTTGGTTTGGTTGTGAGAATTTCATCTGGAGTTGATCCGGTGTAGACGCCGATTAAAAGTGCGATGATGCCTTTTACAATTGAAGCATCACTGTCTGCCTGGAAATAAATTTTACCGTCTTTTAAATCTGCGTGAATCCAAACTTGTGACTGACAACCCTTTACTAAATTTTCGGGGATTCTGTTAACTTCATCCATGGCCGGCATTTTTTTGCCAAGATCGATTAAATGTTTGTAGCGCTCTTCCCAGTCTGTAAATCGTTTGAAATCCGAAACCAGGGACTGAATTCTGTCGTTAATCATAACCGCTCTTTTTAGTAGGGAATCAGGGTCTTCGTAATATAGAGCTTTTATAGCATAGTCACTGAAGAAAAACTATTCCCACATTCTTAAATAATCTAGGTATGTTAGAATGAATTCAGGGGAAAAAGCATAGCTATGAATACCATTAAAAAAGGCCGGATCTTAGTTTACAGAGTTTACGACATTGGAGAAGAAATCGACCTCGAAAAGGCCGAAAAAATTCTTCAACAAGAGACGACGGCGAGAGCAAAATTTCGTTTAAAGAAAATTAACCAGTCTGCTGTTGTCGTATCCAACGATCCGCTCAGCGTGGCCTTGGGAAATTATTCGTACCAGGATCAAGGAATAGAATTCAATCCGGAAATCACGGCAAAGATCTGGGAGTTCGGAACACTCTCACTTACTTTTGATTTTCCCATTCCTGTCGGGACGACGATAGATGGACTTCGTGCGATCTCTGATAAAATCCAGAACTACGATATCCTTGATATCTATGCACGTGGAAAAGCGCGCGAGCTTACCCAGCAGATAAAACCTGCGATGGCGAAAATTAATGAATGGGAAGTGAATGAAGATTATATTCTTTATTTCATCGAAAGTTTTGACAATGATTATGCTGATGCTTCACTCATATTGCAGGAGGAAGATATCGCTGCACTGATCATCAACGAAGAGAAGGATCTGCTGGCCACTCAAATCCGTGAGCGTATTTATAGCAGTACTTTACAGTATTATAAAAATGATATGGCCATTATTGACTGGAACTCGGCCTTTATCATTGAGCCCACAGGCTCGCTCGATATCCCGGACGTTATTGAGTTTGCACTCAACCAGCTGCTTGAAATGCGCTACTACGATGATTTATTAGATAAAAAACTCAGAGAAATTTACTCTGCAGTTGAACTTAAAGAGATGAATATTTTTTCTTCACGCTACACTGACCTGGCACTTGAAGCGGGCCAGAAGTATATCGAGATCGCAGAGATCGTCGAGAGTGTTGAGAACTCACTGAAAGTCATCGGGGACCTTTATCATTCGACAGTCTTCAGAATGGCCTCGAATAAGTTCAGGTTTTCTGACTGGCAGAGTTCGATCGATAACAAGCTTGATAACCTGGCAGAGCTTTGTAAGCTCTTACTCGATAACATCAATTCCAAGAGATCTCATCTCATGGAACTGGTTATCATCGCACTCATCTCAATCGAGTTGATTCCATTCATCAAGCAGCTAGCTGATTACTTCAATCATTAATTTAAAACGGGTGTGACCTTAAGAGACATACCACGGAAGCTCACATGAGACTCTTCGCCGATTTTAGCGATGATATCTTTTTTGTAGAAAGCTTTCGCTCCTGCTACTTTGTAGAATCTCATCTCTAGTGCGATCTCATCAGCATTTTTGCCGTGCTTAGGACTCATTTCAATCAGAACATTTTTAGAACCGAACTTTCTTTCGAATGAAGCAAGTTGATAAAAAGGCATCATCAGATCAGACTTCACAGTCTGGTTGTTTGATTTAATTTTCAGGTTCAGGTTAACCATCTGGGCATTCTGAGCATTCATTGCTTGTGGATTGATGGCAGCGCTAAGATTGAACGCAGTTAAGAGCATAATAAAAAACATAGTTTTTTTAACTTTTGATACGACCATTTTTCACCCTCATAGTAAAAAAAAGACACATTGATGTTGATAGATTTTAGTATAATTATTTTGACAACACGCTGGCAAATATTTTTTCAATTAAAATTTATTAATTTCTAAAATATCTGGAAGAAGAAATTTTTCTTTGCCAGGTGATTTGGTGAAATCAATTTTAAAAGCGCGGAGTGCGATTCCGACACCACCGTTAAAAGATTCATCCGACGAATAGAGTTCGTCCCCTAATATGGGATGTCCGTGACGAAAAAGTTCGAATCGAAGCTGGTGAGATCTTCCAGTAATAGGGTTCATTTCCCAATGAAAATATCCCTTTTCATCCACTGATATTAGTTTAGCAATGGTCGTGCTGTCTTTGCCGTGAGGAGACTCGTACGCGCGTTTTTTCCCGCGAAGAAGTTTACACTTCCACTCATAGCTCTCGCCTTTTTTAAAACTCTCCTTCGTTTCAGGAAGTGCTTTCGTCAGGGCCACGTAAGTTTTATGAACTTCTTTTTTTTCAAACCAGGCATTCGCTGCTTTATGCGCGGCCGGATTTTTTGCGAACATGATGAGTCCCTGCACTTCATAGTCGAGGCGGTGAACAGGATAGATAGTGATTGCGAGATCTTTTTCCAGGATGCGGCCTAAAACCGGACGCTCGTCCTTCTCCCCTTCTCTACCTGGCACACTTAATACTAAAGCTGCTTTATCAACTACGATAAAGTGAGCGTTTTCAAAGACTGTGGTGTAACTCATTTTCCAGAGGCCCCGTAATTTGAAAGAACGCGCGCACTTGGATCTGTCACGTTACATCCTTCCCAGGTCTGGTTTGGCATCCAGAAGTCTTTAATGAGTTCTGCGCGCCCCGGATAAAACTCTTCGAAGATTTCACGGTACATCAGGGATTCTTTCGTGAAAGGAGTTTTGTACGGATATTTTTTGTGAGCGTTTTTGACGTCATCATCTGTGTACTTCTTATCTGCGAAGGATTTTAATTCATCTACCATGCTGTGACCGACGGCATCCGAGAAGGCCGCTTTGTCGCGCCAGAGAATATGATCAGGTAGTAGTTTTTCTTCGCCATCAGCTGCATTGAAAGCTTCACGTAAAAGGAATTTTCCCATTTTATAGGTGTTCATTTTCATCTGCGGATCGATGGCCATGACGTATTGAACGAAGTCCTGATCGGAAAATGGAACGCGTGCTTCAAGTGAGTGCGCTGAAATACATCTGTCAGCTCTTAGGACGTCGTAGATATAAAGTTCATGAATTCTTTTTGCTGCTTCATTCTGGAATTCAGAAGCCGATGGAGCAAAGTCAGTATATTTGTAACCAAAAAGCTCATCGCTTACTTCACCAGAGAGTAATACTTTGATGTTGGTTTTTTCGCCGATGTATTTGCATACCAGGTACATTCCGATGGATGCTCTGACTGTTGTGATGTCCCAAGTTTCTAAATGATAAATAACATCGCGAAGAGCAGCGATGACATCTTCAACCGTCATAGAAACGTTGGTGTGATTTGCACCTATATAATCTGCAACATCTTTAGCGTATTTCGAGTCGATCGCATCGTCAGTCATACCGATTGAAAAAGTCCTGATAGGTTTTTTGCTGCCTTTTTGTGCGAGAGCGCACACCAGACTTGAATCGAGACCACCACTTAAAAGAAATCCGATCTCTGCATCTGACTGTAGTCTTTTATCAACAGCTGATCTTAAACGTGAGTTGATCCCTTTTAAAACCCGGGCCATATTATCGCCGTGGAATTTTTCAACGTGAGATAAATCGAGATAAGAAATAAATTTATCACCGTCGTAGTAATGTCCCGGTGGAAATGGTGCAATTTCTTTACAGATATCATGGAGTGCTTTTACTTCAGAGGCGAAACACATTCCACCTTCTTTTGTTTTTCCATAAAACAAAGGTCGGATTCCCATTGGATCGCGGGCAGCAAGTAGTTTTTCCTTTTTTGCATCCCAGATCACCAGAGCATATTCAGCATCGAGTTTCTTTACCATTTTTTCAATACCGAGCATTTCATACAATGGAAGTAAAACTTCGCAGTCTGAGCCCGATAAAAATTTATGAGTAGTGCATTCTTTTTTTAGAGCAGGGTAATTATAAATTTCCCCGTTACAAACCAGCAGACTGTCATTTGATTTAAAAGGCTGAGCTCCCTGCGGGCTCAAATCCATAATCGCCAGACGGTGAAAACCAATCACGCCTTTTTTAAACGGCACAACTTTGTGATCGTCAGGGCCTCTGTGAGTGAGTTTGTTATAAAGATTTTTAAAAGGACCTAGTGATGAAGAAGTTAAAGTTGAATCAAACTCGCCTTCTATAACGATAAAACCGCACATCCACTTTGCTCCTAAAGGTGACTTCCGAGAAACCGGAAGAACCATTATTGTAGCATGTGTGACTATACTTCTGGAAGAGTGCTTATTTGGAACAAGTGAGAGGCAGAATTCGCCTTCTGTTCAAAGATAATCTGCCCGTGAGAAAGAACGAAAACTCCACCGAGCTGCATACTATCACCTTCAAACTCTCCCAACCCATGGCCTTTGAAGACTCCAGCATAGATCCCGCGGATCCAGGTCATCGGTCCCAGCAGTTGGTAAAGTGAGCCGCGTCTTAAATTTAAACTTTTATAAAGCGCTCTTCCCGGATCAGAAATGTGGTGAACTGCGTGGTCGTAGTATTTTGAAAAGAATTCATCTCCGTATGATCTGTCACTCATGTGAACAAAAACTACAGTGAGTTTTCTTCCAAGAATGGCCTCATCGATTTTGGCCATCTCAGAAACTGTTTCACGACAGAATGTACAACCAAAGTGGCGCACAAAAACCAGTAACACGTTTTGCTGATTCGACAATTCCAGCAAAGTCTTGTTCTGAGATGTACGAACAAAACGGATCAGGTCATTAAATTGCTTTGGAGGACTATCCTCCTGAACAACTTCATCGTAGGCCGCATGAAGAATAAAATAAAATGGAACTAACCAGATTGCTGTACTTACTAATAATATTGAAGCGAAAAATGGTGGAAGACTTACGCTTACAAGTGCTTTGGCAAAAACTAGGGCACCCAGAAGGTTACCGAGAAAACCGACAAATACAATCGGCCAGTATTTTCCAGTATCCTGACTGGCAATGCAATAACCAACTCCTATTACTCCAACGATCATACCAGTCAACTGCCAGAATTCGATCACGTGAGGAATCTCTACACCAAAAAACTGCAAAATCACTCTGGGGATCAAAAAAATAATAAAACCCCAAAGGATGCTATAGATCCCTGCGGCCTTAAGTATTTTTTCATTTGCCTCTATCGTAAACATGTTTTTCATATCGTAATTTTAAACCTAAAAAGACAGCATTGGGGATGATACCCCGCTTAGACAGACCTTAATTTACTGCATTTTTCCAATAGTAAAGTCACCGCTAGCGCTCTTGGAATTGATCATTACCTGGTAATCCTGAGTTTCCCCTAAAGCATTAAACAACTTACCTGTAGCACTCTTGTAGTCTACCCGGATTTTACAGGTTGCAGGAAGATTCACATTCATTTTCCCAGTGGCACTCATCATGTCCAGGTCTGCTCTTCCCGAGCATGTTTTATAGCTAAAACTCATGTTACCGGTCGCCGATTTTGCCGTAATGTTTTTTACAACATCACCTTCTACTGAAACACTTCCTGTCGCGGTTTTTAAATTAACTGCGCCTGTAACATTTCTTACAGTCACTAATGCACTTCCAGAAGAAATATCCATATCGTAAGACTGTGCAATCGGAACAACAATCATCACGTCGTAATTACAGTCTGCTTTTTCAAAAAGAATATTTTCGCTGGAGATTTTTACGTTTAGCTGCGTATTTTCCAGGCCGATACTTTTTACACATTTTTTATTATCGCTATAAACTTTGTTCGATTCGATAATATTAACACTGATATCTTTTTGTGTTTTTGAACTGGATAGTGAAATTCTTCCTTTCGGAACAGATACAAGAATCGATTTAACTCCATTTGCGGGGAATGTCAGTGGAGCACTGTCTGCTGCCTTAAGTGAAAGAGAAAATATTAACGATAAAATTAATGACATAAATCACCTGTTCCATAGTATTATTGGTGTCACCATTATCCTATCAGAGAAAATTGTTAAAATGAACTCTCGAAATATACTTTTATTTTCCGTGTGCTCTCTCATCTGGGGAACGACCTGGTTTGTGATCAAGTTTCAGATCGACAGCACATCTCCTGTCGCCGGTGTTTTTTATCGTTATGTCCTTGCGGCCGTCATGATGTTTGCAATCAATATTTTATTTATAAAAAAAACCCTGCGCTATCCACTAGCGAATCACAAATTTTTTTTACTTCAGGGTCTTTTTAATTTTTGTCTTAACTATATTCTTACTTACATCTCCGAAAAACAAATCAGTTCAGGATTAGTGGCCCTCACATTTACAGCACTCATCTACTTCAACATGTTCGGAATGAAAGTGATCTTTAAAAAAGAAATTTCCAGAAATGTGATCTACGGTGCAATTCTGGGATTCATGGGGATTGTTCTTTTATTCTGGAAAGAGCTGGTGAATTTCAATGCTGACCGCATGACCATTTATGGAATTGTCATTGGTATTGTGGCCACTTCGTTTGCTTCAATCGGAAATATGTTTGCCTATAAAAATCACCAGCTGAAAATTCCTGTCATGACTTTCAATGCGTGGGGGATGCTGTATGGGGCGTGTTTCAGTTTAATCATCGGACTCGCGACTCACCAGAGTTTTGTTTTACCTCTGACAAAATCTTTTATGTTCTCACTTACCTATTTAGCTTTTTTTGGAACTGTCGTCGCATTCTGGGCCTACCAGACACTGGTGGGAACCATCGGCGCAGACCGTGCGGCCTATACGAGTATTATTTCACCGGTGATTGCTATCGTGATCTCTTCGTTTTTTGAAAATATAGTTTTTACTCCGCAATTATATGCGGGAATGATTTTATGTTTTTTAGGAAATCTTCTGGCGCTTAAAAAGACCCCAGCCCCGCGTACAACAGAGCTCCGCCCTTGAGACGATCGATCAGATCTGCATGGTATCTTTGTTCGACAGCAGGACATCCTGAACTTCTTCCGATTAAATTTCCAGGTGTCACGTAGTCTGCTCCGTGAATAACAATGGCCCTATCGCGTGCATTTGAGTTAGTCGCTGAAAGTCCATCAAGCCTTAGTGAATAACCGTTTTTTCCGTCGTAAGTTTCAGCGGTCATATAAAAACCAAGTGACGTCATTAGCGAGTCGGGTGTGTTGGAAAACTTCGTCGCATACCCAGTATGTTTTGGATCAGAATTTTTTCCGTGAGCAGTTAAGTAGCTTTCCACTCTGCCTGATTCCATATCAATAATATAAAAACGTCTTTTGGAATTGTGCTTTTTGAAATCGATGATTCCCATTACTCGTTTGTTTTGAATTTTATCCAGGTTTTGGTCGTAATAATCCTCTGCCTGAAATAATAAATTTTTTGGAATGATATGATCAGGATCCAGATGCGAGTAATCCGATGCTCTCGCACTCACAGATAATAGAAGGCATAGCCCGACCAAGAAACTCTGGTAAAATGATTTTTTCATAAATCATTTTACCGCGATGAGTCTTTAGCTAAAATCCCGGTAAATTATGCTTTTATTTTTTTATTTTCCGGATCAAATAACGGCTTGATTGATAGAGCACACGGATAAGTTTTACCCGCCACTTCAATTTCCCATTTCCCGCTGTCGATGAATGCCTGATTAACCGGCTCGCCTGCTTCAACCATAACGAGTCCAACAGCTCCACCAAGTGTGTGCCCATAAGATCCTGCGCGAGTGTATCCAACGGCAACTCCGTTACGTTTAACAATCTCTGCATGGTAAAGCATAGCTTCCGGGTCTTTCACAAACACTTGTAATAGACGACGTGTGTACGGAGCTGCCGCTTTTTGTTTTACGGCATGCTCGCGACCGATGAAAGTTTCTTTTTTAAGATCAACAGCAAATCCAAGGCCTGTTTCATAAGCGTTGTCAGTGTTATCGATATCGTGTCCGTAGTCTTTGTAACCTTTTTCAAGACGTAAACTTGCAAGAGCTTTTAGTCCCGCATGTTTCAAATCAAACTTCTTACCTGCTTCAACAATTCTATCATAAACGTGAGTGGCCTGTTCAGTTGGAATGTATAACTCGTATCCAAGCTCTCCAAGATAAGTAATACGAACGCACAGAACTCGTGCGAATCCGATATCAATTTCTTTTGCTCCTCTGAACGGGAAGGCTTCATTGGATAAATCGACACTCGTGATTGACTGAAGAAGCTCGCGAGACTTCGGCCCCTGAATATTTAACTGCCCGTAAGCTCCGGTCATATCTGTAACGAAACAGTGAGCGTCGTTAGGAGTGTTTCTCTTGATCCATGTTTCTGCGTGACGAAGTTGAGAGTCAGTCACAACGACAAAATATTTTTCATCGGAAAGTTTTGTTACAGTTAAATCTGCTTCAAGAGTTCCGTGAGAATTTAACCATTGAGTGTAAGTGATCATGCCGGCTTCACCGTCAACATTGTTGGCAGAAATGTGGTTTAATACTTTACCGGCGTCACGGCCTTGAACTAAAAATTTACACATGAATGACATGTCCATAAGAATGACGTTTTCACGTGCGGCCTTATGTTCAGCTTCCCAGTATGGGAACCAGTGCATTTTTCCGAATGACAACTCACCTGTTTCTGCCTTCACACCAGCTGGAGCGTACCAGTCTGCACTTTCATATCCACTGACGTCTCTGAAGTACGCACCCGCTGCTGCTAGTCTGTCATGGAATGGAGATTTTTTTGCTCCACGAGCAGTCTCCGGTGACTTCGTCGGATAATGACATTTGTAAACCATTCCAAGAGATTCAACAGTTCTCGTTGCTCTGTACTCAGGATTGTTTTGATAAACTTGTAAGCGGTCGATGTTAAATCCAGTCACATCAACATCAGGATTCCCTGTGATAATCCAGTGAGCAAGTACTCTTCCTAAACCACCACCAGTTAAAATACCGATAGAGTTAAGTCCTGCAGCTACGAAATAATTTTTTAGTTCCGGTGCTTCACCAACGATCGGACGAAGGTCCGGTGTAAAACTTTCAGGCCCGCAGAAGAATTTTTTTACACCAACGTTTAAAGACATTGGAACACGTGACATTGCTTTTTCCAGGTAAGGGGCCATGCGGTCCCAGTCAGGATTGATTTCGCCGAAAGAAAAATCCTGAGGAATTTTTTTAACGTTCCATGGTGCACAGACTGGTTCGAATAAACCAATCATTAATCCACCCACTTCTTCGCGGAAATATCCATACGATGACGGGTCTTCTAAAATTGGAAGATCCGCTGTCATCTCTTTCATGTCTTCAGTGATTAAATAATAATGTTCAGCGGCCTGATTCGGAATATTCACTCCGGCCATTTCACCAAACTGTCTTGCCCACATCCCTGCTGTGTTTACAACGAACTCTGCCTGAATATCTCCAAGATTTGTTTTTACACCAGTGACAGCGCCGTTCTTTTTTAGAATTCCTGTTGCTGAAACTTCTTCAAAAAATTTCACGCCCATCATTCGCGCACCTTTGGCCATCGACATTGTCACGTCAACCGGATTTACACGGCCGTCTTCTTTTACGTAGAAGCCTGCAAGAACATCATCGACTTTAGCAATGGGAAAAAGTTTTTTTACTTCAGCAGGAGAAATTTCCTGAACATCGACTCCACAGTATCTGTTGAATGCAGAAACTCTTCTGTACTCTTCAAGGCGGTCTTTATCAGTTGCTACTTCGATAAATCCTACCGGCTTAAATCCGGTAGCAAGTCCTGTTTCAGCTTCAAGTTTGTTATATAGATCGCGGGTGTACTTTCTCATTTCAGTCGACGTTTCTGAAGTTGAACCAAACGTCACCATGAGTCCTGCTGCATGCCAGGTCGTTCCCGACGTTAGCCTGTCGCGTTCAATAAGAACGATATCGTTCCATCCCATTTTTGCCAGGTGGTAAGCTACCGATGTTCCGATGATACCGCCACCAACGACAACAACACGGGCGTGCTTTGGTAAAACTTGTGTGCTCATAGTTCAAATCTCCCAATGGAATGGAATCAAAATTGTGAATTAAAAAAATTTGGGAAACTGTAAAACGATAGTGTTTAAGAGTCAAGAAAGTACGAAGCTGTGAAAGTTGAGTAAACAGCTATTACTCATTTCATGTTTATATGTATCGATTTTCTGAATGAGAACATTGATATTATCGAATACCTAGCAACGCACAATGAGACGATAATAAGCAAATAGAACAAAAGATTTAAACAAAAGATCTAAGGAGTATTGAATGAATAATTCCAGATTACAAACTAAGGCCATTGCCATCGATAAAAAGGCCGAAAAAAATAAATTAATTTATGCAGGTGCGGCCCTACTGGTTGGTGTTTTAGCTGCGGCCTTTTTCTCGCCTAAGGCATCGGCCCAGACAACTGAGTCCCAAAGAGACGGCGTGGTTTCAAACGCCAGTTTATCATCTGACTGGACTCCTAAGCTGCAAATCCAGGATGAAATTGTTCTCCCGTTTCAGCTTAAGTTACAGAAATTAAGCCACTGATAAAAAGTATACGTTTCCCAGTGAAATAAATTCACTGGGCGCTATACAACTCGCCTCATTCTTGAGACATACTCCCTACTATGACAGAACTAAGACCCAATCAATCCATTAAACTTTTGCAGGAACTGCACATCCTCACTCGAGACGAAAAACTCAATCAGGATTCGCGCAGAAAATTAAAACAGGTTTACCACTTATTTAATTTCATCGAGCCTTTACTAAAAGATCTTTCCGCAAAAAAAGAAAATTTTTCTCTGGTCGACCACGGTGCTGGAAAATCCTATCTGGGATTTATTCTTTACGATTTATTTTTTAAAGAACACGGCTCTGGAAATATTTACGGAATTGAAACCCGCGATGACCTAGTAAAAAAATCAACAGCGCTTGCACGCGACTGCAAGTTTGATCGCATGCACTTCTTAAACCTGTCTGTAGAAGCTTCCATGGATGACTCCAGTCTTCCAGAAGAGATTGATATCGTAACGGCCCTGCACGCCTGTAATACGGCCACAGATGATGCCATTAAATTTGCACTTCAAAAGAAAAGTCAGTACATGGTTATCGTTCCATGCTGCCAGGCCGAAGTGGCAAGTGTGCTTCGTAAAAATAAATCTCCCAATGGAAATTCGCTAAGTGAAATCTGGAGGCACCCCCTTCACACCAGAGAATTCGGCAGTCAGTTGACGAATGTACTTCGTTGCCTGCAGCTTGAGGCCCATGGTTATCAGGTGACAGTGACGGAACTGGTTGGGTGGGAACATTCAATGAAAAATGAACTGATCATCGCTAAATTTAATAAAGATACCAATAAGAAAAAGGCCGCTGAAAAACTTACGTCACTTCTGAATGAAGTGGGTTTAAGTGAGATGAGCGAACGCTTTTTTATTTCATGAATTTCGAACAGGGAATCCAGACATTAAAAGATCGTGGTCTCAATATTTTTTTGAGTGCCAGGGTCATTGATTTACCTGAAAACATTTTTACATTCACAGATGACCAGAAAAAGAAAACACTGATTCTGATAGGCAATGGTGGAAAAACTTTATGGGAAAAAATTCCTGATTTTTCGGTGCAGAATCCTATAGATGACTTTAGTATCTCGCAGATGAAATGGTTTGGTGAAAACATTTTAAAAAGTGATATTGAAATTCTTTTTCCAGATGACAATCAACTCATTCCATTGCAACAACTCGGAAGATTTTTTAATCTTTCTCATCAGTCTCCTCTAGGAATTGATATCTCAAATGAGTTTGGATTGTGGTTTGCCTTTCGTGGAATCATGCTCACGGATAAAACAATTCCTTTGAAAATAAAACCAGTCAGTACTTTTCCATGTGAGTCATGTATCGATAAACTATGCCTGACAACCACAGAAATAAATGACGCCAGATTAAAGTGTCCTATAAAAATTGTTCACCAGTACAAATCAGAACAAAGAAATTATCATCAAAAAGTCCTGTCTAACTTAAAAATGAGATGATGGCAGTTGGTGTCATTGCAATAATATTTGTGAATTGAATATCTTCGGAGTACAGTTTCATACTACTAACTATAGGGATTAGACTACATGACACTGACGGGACAAAAAAAGATTTTGATAGTTGAAGACGATATGGACATCCGTGAATTGATCGCGGAAATTCTGACTGAAGAAGGCTATATCATCGCAACTGCCGAAAACGGAAAAATTGGTCTCGATTACCTGATCGCTTGTCTTCCTGCAGAACGCCCTGATTGTATAATTCTCGATCTGATGATGCCGGTGATGACTGGTATACAGGTTTTAGAAAATCTTCAAAAAAATTATGCAAATGACCTGGGAAAAATTCCAGTGATCATTGCAACGGCAAAAGGATCACCAAAAGAAGACCTGTCAAACATGCCAAGCAATGTAACAAAAATCAGGAAACCAATGGACGTCAACGAATTGATTGACACTGTTGCGAGACATAGCCAAAGACCTTAATCATGACCATTGAAACCAAAGAAGACATTGAAAAATTAAAAATTATCGGAAAGATCGTTGCCGATACTTTAAAACTTATGATGAAAGAAGCGAAGGTTGGAATGTCGACCCGCGAGCTCGACAATATCGGAGCTGCTTATCTTGATTCTTTTGGCGCTAAATCAGCTCCTCTACTCACTTATAATTTTCCTGGTGCTACTTGTATTTCCATCAACGAAGAAGTGGCCCACGGACTTCCAGGAGAGAGACTTTTACAAGACGGCGACCTGATCAATGTCGATGTCTCGGCAGAGCTCGGTGGATACTTTGCAGACACCGGAGGATCTTTTGTCCTGGGGAAATCCACACCGGATCAAAAACGAGTGATGAAAGCGACGAGAGAGGCCCTAAACGCTGCCATGGAAGTGGCCCGCGCTGGAGCAAAATTAAATCTTATCGGAAAAGCTGTTGAAAAAGTGGCACGCAAACATCAGTTAAAAGTGATCGAGAATTTAGGAAGTCATGGTGTGGGACGAGCTCTTCACGAAGAGCCAGGATTCATCGCCAATTATTTCGATCCTGAAGATCAAAGAGTCCTGCACGAAGGACAAGTCATTACGATTGAGCCGTTTTTATCGACGAAAACAACGTGGTGTGAAGAATCGAATGATGGTTGGACACTTCTTTGCGAAAAGGGAAATCTCGCTGCTCAATATGAGCACACTATGATCATAACAAAACATCGTCCGATAATTGTAACGGCCTGATCATTTTAAATATTTTTCTACCAATTAAATCCATGATTAACTGCCGTCTCTTGGCCTGAAAAAAACACTCGGTGAAAATGTGGCACTGATTCTATCGATTGCTGACTGAACAATTTTTTACTTTCAAAATCACCCACTATATTTGTTCCTTCAACTCCTTTGATGTGTTGTCTGAACATATAACCAAAAGGTTGGGCCTTATACTTATCGCTGAAAATTCCCACCCCCTGAATTGCAGCTTTCTCAGATACATTTTCATAACTCACAACAATTTTTTTATCGTAAGGAAAAATAAAATAAGTCGCTCCCCAACCTGCTTTTAAAATTTCGAGATTGATGTCGATACCGTTATAAAAAATCTGTCCAAGATATCTTCCGTTTATGTCAGTGTCTTTATCTGAAAGTGAAACCTGAATAGTAGAATTTAACGGGATAAGACTGGATAAAAATTCGCGGGCCTTTTCTGCTACTTCGCCCTGAGAAGCACCGTTAAAATCAATCTCGGGAGTATCCACTCCCATCAGGCGCAGTTTCGCTTTTTTAACTTCACCCTGTGGAAGAAAAGTCAGCGTATCACCATCGTGAATGGCCAGAACTTTTCCGGAAATTGTCCTGGCCTCTGCCATTGAAGTTAAACTAATCAACGTTAAATATAAAAAGATGTATTTCATGTTCCTGAAATATCGCACCTATTGCCTTTTGTCTTATGTTCTGAATTAATTTCACACCAGAGTTCTTGCTGTTTTCGCTATGATAAAAACTTCCCTGTAGCGCCTATAAATACACTTTGCAATTAATATAACAAATTCGTCGGGGATATATCGTCACCGACGAATTTCGTCTCTCATAAATTCATTTTTCTCTCTGGAAAATCGGGAAATAATCATCTATTCTATTAGCTTCAGTGTCTCTAGTTATTAATATTTTTTCAGGAAGAAAGAATGAACAACGTTATTTTATTAGGCGCTCTTGGTGGTGGCATGTCAGGTGCAGCAGGATACTTCCTTGCAGAAAAAGTGCACGGCAATGAAAAGGTCAATGATCTCTACCCTGTTTATGCTGTCATACTTTTTGGGCTGGTTGTAATCGCTTCAAAATTCCTACCTCTTTAATTATTGGTGTTTCCTTGATTTATTTCCGTCATGCTTTAAACTAAAAAGTATGACGGATTTAACGAAGAAAAACTGGTATATCAACGGCCATAAAAGTGACATCGCTTTTATTATCCTTTGCCCTCTGATCGCTCTTGTAATAGTGTCCCTTGTTTGCGGCCCGCGCGGAGACAATTACGTTTACAGTACACTCACTCCTGTCTGGTTTGCAGTTGCTGCTTCAGTTTTAACTCACGCTCACGTCCTTTTGGTTTTTACCCGCAGTCATATGAATATGAGTGTGTTTAAACGCTATAAATACCGCTTTACGCTCGTTCCTCTTCTACTCCTCGTATCCATGTGGGTTTCAAACCCGATGTTCCTTCTAATGGGCTTTGTCGGTGTCTACTGGGATGAATGGCATTCGATCATGCAGACGTTTGGGTTTGGAAGAATTTACGACGGCAAGGCCGGCAATCCTCCACTCGCTGGACGCAAACTCGACATGGGAATGGCATTTGTTATGGGACTGCTTCCGCATCTAGTGCTTTTAACTTATTTACCTAAGACTCAGGTCAATGGTGCCTTTGAAGAGTATCTTTCAGTGCCGCTGACTATTGTGAAACAATACAGCTGGCTTGTGACGGGAGCGAGAATTCCTATGATCGTTTTTGGAATTCTATATGCGGCCTTTTATATTATTTCTTATCGCAAATTAATTAAGAATGGATATCAGTATTCAAAAGCAAAGTTTGCATTGTTTGCGGTAACTGGTTTAACGACAATTACAGTTGCTTCAGTTTATACGATCGCGGATGGTGTGTTTTTTGGGAACATCTATCATGCTCTTCAGTACATTTTTATTGTCATGGTGACAGAAAGGTCAAATCTTTCTGAGATTGTTGTGAAGAAAACTGCGGTAACGCCCGTGAATAAAGATTATCGTATTGGTCTCTTGATTTTCTTTCTTCTGATTGTTCCCCTGATTTTTATTCTGGCAGGCTTCAGACAGATAACTGAGAGCTGGAAATATCTGGCGGCATTCTGGTTGATGACATCTATTATGCATTTCTGGTTTGATGGATTTATCTGGTCGGTAAGAAGACAGGATATTAACTGACTTTTAAATTTTTAACATCTCTCTTATCGATGAGCTCACCAGTTATTTGGTAAGGCATGCCTAATAATCAAGAAAACATTTCGCTCCATTAAATTTCTGGCGTAAGATCTAAAAATGATCTCTAAAAAATTATGGGACAAAAATCGTCCACAGCAAAATCCATTTTTACATTACGAATTTTTGAATGCGCAAATTCAAAGCGGATCTGTAAGTAAGGATACAGGATGGGTTCCTGAATTTATCAGTGCTGACAATGAAGGTGTTCTCTTAACTTTTATTAAAAATCACAGCTACGGCGAGTATATCTTTGACTGGGGCTGGGCCGAAGCCTACCAGAAATATGGAATTTCCTATTACCCAAAACTGACTTCCATGACACCTTTTACTCCAGTGTCTACCCAGCATTTTCTACTTAAAGAATTTAATGCTCAAAAAGCAACAGAACTATTAATAAAGCACGATGAATTCTTCTTAAATGGAGAATTTTCTTCAGCACATTTTTTATTTTTAACGGAAGAGGAAATAAGTATTTTTAAATCGCAGGATTATATGATCCGCGAAAGTATGCAGTATCATTTTTTCAATAAGGACTATAAAAACTTTGAAGATTTTTTAAGTTTACTCAAAACGAAAAAAGCAAAAAATATCAGGCATGAAAGATCACTGCCACAATTAAACATTAAAAAGTATACCGGCATTGAGCTCACATTGGAGCATGCTGAAAGAATGTACCAGTTTTATATTTCAACTATTGTTAATAAAAATTCCTATGACTATTTAAACAAAGAATTCTTTTTACTCATTTTCAAAAACATGAAAGAAAATATTCTATATGTTGAAGCAAGCGAGAATGATGCCATCATTGCAGGTTCTCTTTTCTTTTATGACAATGAAAAACTTTATGGACGTTACTGGGGTTCAACAACTTTCGTAGAAAATCTGCATTTTGAACTTTGTTATTATCAGGGAATAGATTTTTGTATTGAAAAAAAATTATCTGTTTTTGAGGCAGGTGCTCAAGGGGAACATAAAATAGCCAGAGGGTTTCGTCCTGTGCGCACTTACAGTGCACACAAAATAAAACACCCTGGATTTAAAACTGCTATTAATGATTTCATTGAAACTGAAAAAAAGCATATCGCGCATTCGATCGCACAACTATCAGAGTATCTTCCCTTCAAATAAAACTATTTCTTAGAGGGGACATCAAAAGAAATTTTACGGACGTAATGGTTATCGTATCCACCGGGATGTTTCACTAAATATTTCTGGTGATAATCTTCGGCCGGCCAGAATTTTTTCTCTTCAGCGATTTCAGTCGTAATCGGCCTTTTCCATGCTCCGGATTTTTCTACTTTTGCCTTAAATGCCATGGCCTCTTCTTTTTGTTTTGGAGTTGTAGTGAAAATAGCTGAACGGTACTGAGTCCCTTCGTCATTTCCCTGTCTGTTTAAAGTAGTCGGGTCATGCATCTTATAAAATTTATCCATTAAGTCTTTGTATGTGACTTTTGCAGGATCAAAAACAACTTCTACGCTTTCTGCATGTCCTGTGTGACCATCGTGCATTTCATCGTATTTGGGATTGCTGGTAGTGCCTCCGGTATAACCAACCTGAGTTTTCATGACTCCCGGAATCTGTCTGAAATACTCTTCTGCACCCCAAAAACATCCGGCCGCAAAAACAGCGGTTTCAGATTTCGCCACAGGAAGAATCGCTGCATGAAGAGCAAAAGTTAAAAAAATACTTAAAGAAAGTAAAAGTTTTTTAATCATAGATACCTCTGAATTCATTATAACATTCAGTCTACCGGAAGCCCTTCGACAAACAGTGGACGATGATTAAGATTTTTTTAATGCAGTTTCAATGGCATGAATAACCATTGGATCTTCCGGAGTAATGTCCGGAGCAAATCTCTCCACCACTATTCCTTTTTTATCCAGGAGAAACTTTTCAAAGTTCCACATGATGTCGCCGGCCTTACCAGAGATTAGTCCTTTTTCTCTCAATTTAGCTTCGAGTGAACCACCGGGCTTCATTGTCGCCAGTGGTTTTTCTTCTGTAAGAAGTTCAAACAATGGATGTTGACCTTCTCCTTTTACGATAATTTTTTCGGCCACAGGAAATTTTATACCGTAATTTGTTGTACAGAACTGTTGAATTTCTTCGTTTGTTCCCGGTTCCTGGCCCGCAAATTCATTGGCAGGAAAACCTACAACTAAAAAACCTTTGTCCTTATATTTTTCATAAATTTTTTCCAGACCTTCGTACTGTGGAGTAAGTCCACATTTAGAAGCGACATTCACCACCATGATAACTTTGTCGTCACCATAATCTGAAAGTGACGTTGGTTTTCCAGAGGCCGTCTTGAATTCAATTTGTGCTATTTTAGAGTCCATAATAAATCCTTTTCAAAGTTTGAGAAAAATACCCTCATAGAATATACCCATCAAAAGGCATCCAACAACGGGCAAATAGGCCTTAATATATGAAAATTCGATAGACACTGACCAAATTTTAACCTGACAAAGAGCGCCAACATCATGTATAAGGCCTGCATCACCAAAATATGAGGGAGTCTTTATGAAAAAATTTCTTTTAGCAATAACTGTTCTAGCTCTAGCAAACGCAGCTTTCGCAGAAGTTCCTACAACAGACCTTGAAACACTTAAGGCAATGACTATGGAGCGCTTAAATGAAACGCGCCCAATGTATGAAGGAATTGGATGGTGTGATGCTGCTGATGAAGGAAAAATTGAATGTGTATGGGAAATTGAAGATACAGGTAGAACTCCGGATACTATGCATGGAGTTTTCGAAGTTAAAAATGGTGAGTATATTTTAGTTAAAGCTTTCGAAGAATACGGTTGTTAAATAATAAGGCCCCATTGATTGGGGCCTTATTTAATCTCTTGTGAGAACGTCAAGAAGTTCGATATGAAATAATAAATTAGAATGTGGTTTTATAAATTTTCCGACTTGTCTTTCGCCGTAACCTAATTCTGAGGGTACATATAAAGTTCTTTTCCCACCGACTTTCATTCCAACTAATCCCTGATCCCATCCCTTAATCACTCTGCCCGTTCCAAAAACAAACTGAAATGGTTTTCCGCGATCGAGTGATGAATCAAATTTAGTTCCATCTTCAAGGAATCCTTCGTACTGACAGATGACCAGCGCACCTTTGACAGTTTCTTTACCGGAGCCGATTTCTGTATCTGTTATTTTTAACATGCTTAAAACCTCAATAATTTTTTCTGCGTAAGCTGTTGAGCAAGATTTAACTCAAGGGCCGCTTCCTCTGTTTTTCCCTGACTTTGATAATATAATCCCAGACCGGTATGAGGTGCAATTTCTTTTGGATTTAAACTGATCCATTTTTTATAATGCTCAATCACCCGCTCTGAAAGTCCCCGTTTTTTATAACCTTCAATGAACTGATTGTTTTCAGCGTAAAATTCCAAAGGAAGACCTGTGAGAAGCTTATCGCTTAAAATTAGATCGTTATTTAAGAGTGCGCTTAATGAATAAACAGATTGAGCTGCCCGTGAACGTGTTTCATTCATATAATTAACTTGTGCAAGTTTCATGGCCTCTGAAAAATTTTCTTCACGAATATTCTTTTGAATTTTAACCAGGTAAGTGAGTTGTCTTTTTGGAGAGAGCGCCAGCACCTTTGAAAAAACTTCTTCGCTATGCGGGTCATTGGTCTGAACCAGCAGGTTTAAATAAACATAGGCCTTTTTAACAGACTGAGGTTTTTCAAAAGAGGACTCCTTTAATCTGACAAGAGTTTCATTCAAAAAATCTTTTTTGTGTGCAGTCTCAATATTTCCACTGTTATAAAGTGAAAACATAATTTCCCCCAGCTGGTCATTAGCTTCGAGTGTGCCTGAAAAATTGAGTGCTAAGACTTCCTTGATTGATTCATAGGCCGCTTCGTTTTGTCCGGAGTGATTTAGATTTAATGATCTTGTAATCCCCTCTGCCATTTTAAATGCTGAAGGATTGAAGAAAAATAAATTATACCCCATATACAAAGTAAAAATAAATGAAGCTATCAAAACGGGAAATTTATGAGACTTAGTAGAATCACTTTGCTCTCTTGATACATAAGTAAGCATGAGAAAAAATAATATATAGCTGATCAGGTAATCAAACATAAAAAGATTGTGGATAAAATACGCAATCATCATTCCGGTAAAAAAGGCCTGTTCCGTTTTAGTAAAATGCCCGCATCTCCAGAGGGAATAAAAGGCCGCGGCAAATAAACTTAAATAGGCCAGAACTCCAATAATTCCACCTGCGACACTCCAGTCAATCATTACGTTGTGAGTGCGGTCAAACCATGGCTCTACATCTCCCAGCCTGGCATCATAATAATGATCGTAAAGATAATCGAAATTTTCCTGTCCCCAACCCAGCAGTGGTTTTTCTTTTATTGCCTTAAAAGCAATTCCCCACAGATAAAATCTGGTGGAAGAAGTGATGTCGACATTTGTTAATCTTGAAAGTGTATGACTTTCTTTGACAAATTTTGTGTCTTTAAATCTCCAGAGACTTCCTGCAAAAATTAAAATGATGACAAACATTGTAATCAGAGAAATTTTGAGATTTTTTTTCTTCTGCTGATCGACACTTAAAATGATGAAAGCAACGACGGCCCCGGACAGAAGTCCAAGAAAACTTCCTCTTGATCCGGTGTTGTATAGTGCGACTATAAAAATTAAAATGATTGCAATCGAAGGGAAAAATATTTTTTTATTTTTATATTCACTCACAGCAAAAAAACCTGCGATGAAAATATGAATTACAAGATAGATGGCAAGATAACCGGAATTTCCAAGACTCGATTGAATCAGAATATGAGGGTCAAGGTGCAGTTCTTTGAAACCAAGAAGGCAGACAGTAAGTGCAGTTACCAGTGAAAATAAACCGCCCGCTACCCATTGTTTTTTAGTTTTTATGAGACTCATTCCAACGAACATCATTGCAGACAAATGCAAAAGACTGACAAAACCTTCCATACGTTCCAGGTTTCCCCAGTAACTTTTTAATGGATCTATTCCCTGTAAATCGGAAAGGCCGATGAGGGCAATAAAAAGCAGCACACTTTTCAGTGGCCAGGAAAACCCAGGAATCATTTTTTTGTTATTTAAAGCAAGGATGAACCATATGAGAAACTGGACTTCGACCACTGAGCGAAAAATTAAAGTTCTGTAAGTCACAAATGGATAATATAAATTTAGCGAAACCAGAAGAGGAGTCAAAAGCAGCACAAAAAATCCTGCATAGATTAATTGTGAGAGAAGTTTTTCAATTTTTTCCGGAATAAAATTCATTCATTAAATCATATAGATAAAATATGATGAATAAACAAATTTCTACATTTTTATGAATAAATAAGCGTTAAAATCTGCATCGAAATATGGAGCACCATCTATAATTGTAACCGGGGTATAAAGATTGCCCCAATTGGAGCCATTGAAATAAATTGAATCCCCTGCAGTTGATCCCAGACCTGAAATGTTCGAGCTTGTTTTATACATATCACCTTTTACATATCCCGAATTCGGAGGGGCAGAAGGGCTGCTCCAGTCACCAAGATAATTGAACGATCCATAACCCGATTTACCGTTTACTGAAGACATACTTGAATAATCTGTTTGTAGTTCTGCCAATCCATGATTGTATTTTTTTGAAACTGCAGTACCAGAGCAGTCTGCACTATTGTATAGCCCGAGGTTCATGCCCAGAAATCCTGAGTTTCCACCATAGGGAAGGGTTAATTCACTATATGAAAAACCTCCGCTTACTGTCATACAATTCGAAGTGATTGTAGGTAAACTACCAACGACAACACCTTTTACATCTGCAGCGATAGAAACTTGGTAAGAATTTATAGTTGAAGAACCATAGGCCAGTGTACAAGTCTGATTTGCATCAATTGATGAACACACTGATAAGGCAAGTTTTTTAAATCCAACTGTACCCGACGCATACGTCACTTTAAAATACTGTGAGTCTGCCATCTGGTCATTCATTGTGCTCTTCAATGTTCTGCAGTTGGATTGAGACATTGAAAAATTAATCGACTGAATATCATCTCTAAGTTCAACCAGCTGATACGAACACTGCTGAGGTCCAGTCATCGGGCCGTTAACTGCACTTGTCCAGCCGACAGTTGCAAACTCCCACGCCCCTTTTTGTAAATCCAGCTGAAGGCCGTCAGTGTATGCGAGAGTAAAAGATTGTGAGTCATCAAGTCTGTGACCAATGATCAGAAGACCACCGGAAAAATACGAAGCATTGGCATTCAACATATTTCCAAGGGACAATTTAAAACTGGCCTTTCCTGTATCCCCTTTTCCGCCGCAAGAAACAGCGAGAATGGAGATCATTAAAAATAAAATTACCTGCTTCATAGATACCCTCAGACGATATTATATCTCACTTAAAATCATGGTCCGTAACTTGTCGGGACCTGATAAAAAGCTAAAAACCGGGCCTAAAAGTGCCAGATTTTCGGGCCTGTCGATGACTGTGAACTTATCGGTTTATATTTAGAAAAATGGAGCGGTATTTTTGGGGATAAATGGATTAATCGGGGTGACCTTCTCTCGAATAAATATAAGAAAAAGGCCCTCAGACCATTAAAAGTCTCGGGGCCTTGGGAAATTTATTAAAAGTATTTGTCTGTAAATATGAGAAGTGGATGCTGGAACCGAAAATGACGAAGGATAATATTTATACTAATTGGGAATGTGAAACTCCTAACTAACTCTCCCCACTAAAGTATTGGCATTAAGTACTAAATCTATGGCCTTCAGACATTCTGTAATAACGATAAGGCTTGCGCAAAAATCGTCTATATTGTGTTCATTAATTAATTCATTCGTTTCAATTAAAGTTTCGTGGAATTGAATTATAACATTGAGCGATTGTAATTTTACAATTTTTGCACATTCAAAATGATCTGTTGAATTACTTTTTAAATCTGCAAAAGTATCAATAAAGAGACGAACATTTTTCAAAATTAATAAAACATTTTTTCTGAATTCATATTTTTTTCCCATAAATACACTTCGGTGATAAAACATTATCCATTAGTCGCAACGTCTAAAAAAAAGAAAAGGTGTTTCATTTTTATAAAAATGAAACACTACATAGTTCTAAAACTACAAACCATGCTCCCGCTTCAATAGCCTGCACAATTTTCACAACTTGGTGCTGCCTCTCAAGGCAACTCGCAAGGGTTCATGGCATTGGGATTTTATTAAAAAGTATCTTTTTTTTACTAATGTTAGGTCTAACCTTTTTGGCACATGTTAGAGGTAAAATTACAAATAGGAATTTTCTTAAATTTTTTTGTAATTGGTGCAGTTATTTTTGAATATGTACCATTAATAAACTTGATACCAATGGTTCCATCCTTGTTTCACTCTCTTGACTTTGGTTTTGGTCTCTTATCAAAAGCTGACGACAGTATTTTCAACCAGTGATTTTATATATGGAAATAATCAAGATGAAGAACCAGATGAAGAATTGGCCGACGAAAGACCAAAACAACGACTTAAAGAAAAGTCCCGATTCCTAGCTTTTCAACGAGTTCTCTTTCTTTCTTAAATGCTTTTAAGAAGGAAACATCATGTGATTCACAAAAAAACTCTCTAGGTCAGCTGTGAAAAGATATAACCATTAAGCAACATCAATGAAAAAGCTGGAATAATCTCCCAAAAAGGATCTTTGGTTTTTATTCGCACCAATGTTCCAAGCAACATAAGCATAGTAAGTCCAGCTGATGCAACGATAGACAGAATTGGATAATAGAATCCAACTAAAAGCCCCACACCACCAAGAAGTTCTAAAACACCAACAGTTTTTCGAAAGCGCGCGAGATGATAGCGTTTAAATTCGGTCATCATATGATTCGTTGTCAGACAACGAAGACCATAAAAAACAAAAATAACTGCTGAAGAGAAGACAATAACTTGATTCATTACTTACTAATAACATATTAATTGTTGTTGATGCGGAAAATGGGCGATATAATCAAAAAAAAAGGTAAATTATGATTAATGTCTTGATAGAAGTTTTAAAAATTATTGTCTTCAGCTCTATCCTGTTTGTATGGGTCATCCGTTATACAAATATAGTGGAAGAGTTTAAAAGTTACGGTTATCCAAACTGGTTAAGAGACGTCGTCGGAATTTTAAAGATATCTTTTGCCATCATGCTTTTGAATCAATCAGAGCAAATCTCCAAAATCGGGGCCGGTGGTATCGCAGCCCTCATGCTTGCCGCATTGTTCACCCATTTTAAAGTCAAAAACCCTTATTTCAAAATACTTCCCTCGTTGACTCTCTTAGTATTTAGTTTGGCGATTATTTTCAATTAAGGGTTCCAGACAGTTTGAAGACAGCCTTAAGCCTTTTAATAAGAAATAATCATACCGACAGCTAATGTTAAGTGGCCTGCATTTTCAATTTTCTGAGATAAGTTATCTACCACAGACTGGCCATGATATGACGAAGAAGTCACTGCCTTATTATATTTCAATTCAAAATTGGCCCCAAAGCTTCTGGTGAACATTAAATCCATTCCTCCAATAGCTTCAGCATTTAAAGTGCTCGAGTCACTTTCATTTAGACTGCTTTTTAAATATCCAACTCCCGCTCCCACATAAGGTTGAAACCTGGATTCTGAAATTAGATAAATCTTGGTGTAGATATCGACCCCGTAACTAAAATAATCAAACTCGGAGATCTTCATCGCACTATGCGTGAATCCAATTCCCGTCTCGACTCTTTCATTTAATCTCGATTCAATTCTTATGCCCGCGGTGTACTCGGATTCAAGCTCGACTTCATTGCTGCTATATTGGGTTACGCCAGCAAAAGGTATAACTTTAAAAGTTTGGTTATAGGCCGTATTGGCCACGTCATCAAATTTGTCGAAATGAGCAGTGCGATCTTCACCTCTAAAACGTCGCAGGAAAATAGCGTTCTTTTGTTGATCCGCAGACATCGATAAAACTTCCTTCTCCAACATGCCGTACACTTGTGCAGTCGCACCTTCTGCATATCTTATTGCCGGTGCAGAACTGCCGGAGTCTTTATTAAGCATGAAGTGAGAGCATTTTTTTGCTGGCGTGCTTGAGTCCGGATAATAGCCGCTCGTAAAAATTCAGGTTGGGTCGCTAGCAAAAATCGATGAGTGTAAGCATGCTTAAAACCCATTGCCCAGCATGAATTCCATGAGATTCTTTATCATGAAAACCTGGCGGTAATTTTTGCGAATTATTGAATGAAGTTAAGTTTGATCGGGAGTGCGGGAAACATACATTCTCTGAAGAGATGCATGATGATTAAAAATATTAAATTTTTAAGTAAACAGAATAATTAGTGCTAAAAGTTAAGGAAGCAAAAATATGAGAAAATTGGTGCGCGGAACAGGACTTGAACCTGCACACCCTTTCGAGCTCTACCACCTCAAGGTAGCGTGTCTGCCATTTCACCACCCGCGCATATGAGGGTTTAGAATAAAGAACTAGCGTCTTCTAGGCAAGAACATTTCAATTTCGTCGAGGTAAAATTTTATGCGTTGTTTTGCTTCTGCTATTGCTTCCATTTTTTCATTGATAAGCTTAACCAGTTTGTCGTCGGGAGTTAAAATTTCTGCAGTTTGATTTCTATTCATGAATGCTTCTAAACTTCCAAAAGCACTCTCATCTTCTAAGTCATTTTCTTCAAATCTATCGTCAAGGTGACCTGGGATATCGGCATCAGTCATGTTCGAGTACTCGTTTAAAAGATCGGCCATTGGATCGCTTAAATCAGCTTCGACAGCAAAGTTCTTTGCAGACGGGAACATAACAAGATTGTCGGTTTCTGTGGTTAGTGATGTTGTTTTCATTTGAGTAATTGTTCCTAGTGATTAATTGTTTGTAACCTTCGATTCCCCCAAATCCTAACATGTGCAAAATTAGACTATTAAAAATTCCGGTATCTATGTAAGATTTATAATAAGGTGTCTCAATAAAAGACAAAGATATAAGTATAGGTAATTATGGATGAAATCAAGAGAATTCCCTGCATGCGCTGTAAGCACTACCAGGTAACCTTTGACCCTGCCGCCCCGAGAGGATGCAAGCTCTATCAGTTTAAATCGACCCTGCTGCCTTACGTGCTGGTTAAGCAGTCGACAGGTAAGGACTGCACGGCCTTCGAAGAGAAGAAATCAGGAGGCGGTAATGATGAAGATGGAGGCAACGGTAAAAAGGATTTTAATGATCCGAAGTACTGGTGATAGACAAGTCTTTGTTCATTGTGAAATAGCTTGGCCCTGCAGACTCAATCATCGCTCCACCTAAACAGATATCTCCATCGTAAAATACAACAGATTGTCTCGGCGTAATCGCTCTTTGCGCCTGATCGAATTCTACAAAAATTTTATCGCCTTCAATTTTTGTGACTGTGCAGTCCTGGTCTTTCTGACGGTATCGCACTTTAGCTTTGCATTTAAAAGGTAGTGACTTTGTCCACAGACCACTTGTGAAAGATAAATCAGTCGCCGTTAAATTATCAGCGTACATGTGCGGGTGAAACTCTCCGCGCTCAACGATCACAACATTTCTCGACATATCTTTTCCGACGACAAACCATGGTTCGCCCTGACCGCCAAGGCCTAAACCTTTACGTTGTCCAAGCGTATAGTAAGTCGCACCAGTATGGCGTCCGACCACTTCGCCATTTAGTGTTTCAAAATTTCCGTCTTCAAATGTGACATAGTTTGAAAGAAAATTTTTGAAATTTCTCTCACCGATAAAACATATTCCCGTTGAATCTTTTTTCTCTTTCGTTGCCAGGTCATACTTAGCGGCCAGGGCGCGCACTTCAGTTTTTGGAATGTGTCCGATAGGAAATAAAACTTTTTTCAGTATTTCTTTTTTGATTGTGTAGAGAAAATATGACTGGTCTTTTAAAGGATCAGCACCTTTAACAAGCTTATACTCTCCATCAATTTCCTTCGACTGGCAGTAGTGACCTGTGGCCAGAAAATCTGCACCGAGCTCCATCGCCTTTTCGAAAAAAACTTTGAATTTAATTTCTCTGTTGCAAAGAACGTCAGGGTTTGGAGTGAAACCTAATTTGTACTCTTCTACAAACTGATTGAAGACCTGGTCTTTATATTCAGCGATAAAGTCGACAGAGTAATATGGGATATCAAGTTTTTCACAGACAGCAACCACATCAGCGTATTCTTTTGAAGACTGGCAGACACCGTGCTCGTCGAACTCTTCCCAGTTTTTCATGAAAAGACCCACGACCTTATAGCCTTCTTCTTTAAGAAGTGCGGCCGTCACAGAAGAGTCTACTCCCCCCGACATACCGACGATTACTAATGTTTCTGATTTAGGTTTTTCCATGGACTTTTATATAGCAGAAAAACTTCTATTTGACTATGTCATAGTCCCACGCAAGGACTGCGCTGGTCACATACTTAAACACATTGGTGTAAGTGCTCAAATTCAAGGTCTCAACGAAATCATTGGAGGTCATGTAGCGCGGGTTAAGGTCTCCCTCGCGATTCTGGGTCATGGTCACAGCGGGAATACCCAGGGCCCAGTAATGTTCTGAAGTGTTGGGAAAATAGTCGCCGCTGAAAGTTTCTTTGGGAGAAAATTCCACTGAACTGTAATTTCTTTTTCCGTTTTCAACCATCATCTGCGCGAGAATTCCCGTGGCCTCGTGGCCGGGAACATCTCTGGGCTGCAGGTAAATATTCATGTTGTTCAGCTTGTGATCTTTATCGCCGATTTTTGAATCGTGCGCGAGCATCGAAAGATTTACTACACCTGTAATTTTATCCTTTCCCATTTCTGCTTTGGTTTTTTTTGCAAATTCCAGAGAACCAGCGCCGCCGAATTCTTCACAGTCATAAAAAACTATTCTTACGGTCTTTGGAATGTCGAGTTTGTTTAAAATTTCGATCATCGATAACAATAGGGCGACACCTGAGCCATTATTGTCTGCACCAGGCATCTCACCTTTTAAAATCACCTGATGAGTTTTTGGGTCTTTTAAAAGTGTATCGTAATTAGCACCTAGGATCATCACTTCTTCTGGTTTAACTGCACCTTTTTTTTCCCAGATAAAATTAATTCCTTCTTTTTTATCTGCTGTCGTGAAGGCCTGCTTTGAAAAAGCTGCACCTTTATTTGTATAAGATTGTAATTTTTTTTGCAGATACTCGCGGGCCTTGGCGTGGCCGGGAGAACCGGCCAGTCTGCCGGGTCTCCCGCTCGCTACAAAATCGCGCAAAGTTGTTTCGAGATCTGCTTTAGGCATTTTATCAACGGCCGTTCTCAGCGAATAACCGTTTTTAATTTTCTTTTCGTATTCCTGGAATTCAAAAGCGTGAAGACTGAATGAAAACATAATCGAAGAAAGCGCAAAAAATTTAGAAGCGCATGCGATCGATGTTGTCGGCCGAGTGATCATAAGTATCTTCTTGTTCATTATTATCCTCTTTTCTTTCCGGTAGCGTATTGTAGCTGAACTCGGAGAACATTCCACCCACTTCAACTAAAGCAGAACCGATGACTTTTCCTTTATCCAGCTGGCGGTTGTAAAAAACGAGAAATTGTCCGGCCACCAGAAGTCCTGAGCGCGGTTCTTCGAATTCTACAAGTGCCATGTTATTATTTTTTAAAAGCAGCTTGCATGGGATTTTTTCACCCTTCGGGGCCATCTTAACGTAACAGGAAATGGGATGTGACATATCGAGATTGGCGGAGGCACTGAACTGAACAACGAGGGCCTGCTGGTATTTTAATTTTGTCGGATAATCTACAAAAATATTTCCTTTGTAGGAAATAATCGAGATGACCTGTTTAAGAGGATCAATCTGGATTTCATTTTTTTTATCAAACTGCAGGTTATTCTGTCCCACGTAGTAATGGTGAATTCCCTTATGCTCACAGATCGAGCCTTCATTGGCGTAATCGTAAATTGTTCCCAGACGTTTTAAATCTTTTGGTGCGCGCGCTTCAACCAGGTCGGCCATGCGCGGGTCATGCATGATATGATCGGCCTTGGTTTTTATTCTAGGAAGAAATTCTACCTTGATCAATGAGCCGATTTTTTCGACTTCTTTTTTTCTTATTTCTGAAAGTGGAAGGATAAGATTTTCTAAATGCCTCTGTTCTAATTTTGCCAGTGAATAAGACTGGTCATGTTCCAGGTCATTGGCCACAAATAATTCAAAGGAGCCGGTCTTCTGGTTTTTTAAAACTTTTGCATAGTGAGCAGTTGCCACCAGTGTAGTTTGAAATTTTGGAGCTTTCTCCAGGAGGATTTCCAATAAAACGGCATTGAGATAAACCAGTGGTTCAAAGGTTTGTCCCGATAAAATTCTTCCAACCAGTGGATCTAAAACTTTATCTGCAAAAATATCTTTTGCGTTTACAGCGTAAAAAGGAATATCGAGAAACTGGCAGATTTTTTTTATTTTATTTAAATCTAAAACAGCGACGTCAGCAAACGGTCCCGTTACTTCACCGTCAGCAAAAAGCTGCAGGCCGATGCCTATGCATTTGTAGCCTTGTTTTTTTAAAAGATAAGCGGCCACGGTTGATTCCACTCCGCCGGTCATCGCAATAAGAACTGTTTTGGATCCTGCTTTTTCTATCATAAATAGAATTATAGCTTGAACTTTTATTTTTTAGGAGTGTTTTAAACAGTGGAAAAGAGTGACTCCTGACACAAATGTTCGGGTAATCTTTTTCTTTAGCTGACCTGGGGTTTTGACGAAGAGACTTTGATGACTAAAATTAACTTCGAAGACAACTTCGAAATTTACCTATTCAATTACCCTAACGAAACCATGAGTTCTTCAAAACTCAATGAGTTCCTGTCGTTTTTAAAGTTTCATAAAGTGAGCATGCCCTATAAATTTTCATTCGTAAGCACAAGCGCGGGCCTCATTCCTGAAATGACCCTGGACCAGAACATCCTGATGGATTTTTCTCCCAACTCATTAACTGAATCAAAAGAAGTTCAGTTTCAGGATTTTTTAAAAGAACAAAAAAACAGATCCCTTGAAGGACTGTACAATTTGATCGAACTTCCTCATGAACTACCCGGGCAATCTAATGCGCAGATGAAAAAAGTTTGCTCACTGATAAAGTCTCTGCTTTCTGAAGGACAATTTATTTTTCTCGAAGAGCCCGAAGTGGACCTCGAAGCGGCCACGCTGGAGCTTTTTATTTCCGCTTTAAAACAACATATCAAAGACCATCAGGTTAACGTCTTCGTCTACTCGAAAAACCTTCCAATGTGGATGTCTCACTCTCACAAAATGGTCGAGAGAACCCGCGATTTCAGTTTTACTGTCTCGCCTGTTTCAAGAAATTATCTGTGGGATGAAGAAAGAGAACAGTTCTACGCACCTTCATCTGAAGAAAAAAGTACGAACGGCCTGAAATTCACTCTGCCAAAAGACAAGAACCGCAAAAAATCTGCTGCATAATTAATTGACAATATCTGTATGAAATCGGGATAATCTTTCATACATGACAACAAAATCTAAAACAAAACTGAATTTCATCGATTTATTCTCCGGCGCAGGAGGACTTTCATGCGGCCTGGAGCTGGCCGGAATGAATTGTGTTTTAGGTGTCGACATGGACAAGAATGCGATTGAAACTTTCAAGAATAACCATCTTGAAGCGGAAACATTCTGTGGATCAATTATGGATTTATCAGCTGCAAAAATTAAAGAGCTGACAAAAAACCAGACGGTCCATGCCGTTGTCGGTGGACCTCCCTGTCAGGGCTTTTCAACTGTCGGTCTGGGAAATCCCGACGACCAGAGAAATCATTTATTCAAAGAATTTATCCGCGTGGTGAAAATCACGAATCCATACTTCGTCGTTATTGAAAATGTGACAGGCCTTCTGGCGAAAAAAAATGAAAAGACGATTCAGTCTATTTTCAAAATTTTTGCAAAAATGGGATACACACTTGATGTACAGGTTATGTCCGCTGAAAATTATGGTGTCCCAGAAAGACGCCGCCGTACAATTATCATCGGCTCACGCATCAACCAGTCGATTAAATTTCCAAAAACTATTTCGAAAATTGTCACCGTTGGTGAGGCCTTAAAAAACCTAAAAGCTCCAGATGGAAAACACTTCAACCACGATGTTGAAGCTGCAAAAATAAAGTCCGCTTTAGAGACGGCCCGCATTGCCTGCATCCCTGAAGGAAAAGGCGTTCGTTATGAAATCGATGAAAAAACGTATTTCAAAACGAAGAAATTAAAATTGAATGTGGACTGGAAGAATTTAAGAGAGAACAGATTCAGACAAACAAAATACCAGCGTCTTGATAGAAAAAAACCAGGCCCTACTATCATGACCCACAGACATAATTATTTTCACCCGACTGAAAACCGTTATCTTACACAAAGAGAAGCGGCCGCTATCCAAAGTTTTCCGAATGACTTCAAATTTCACGGACCATTGTCTGCTCAGTGGAGACAAATTGGAAATGCCGTTCCACCTCTTTTAGGTAAAGCGATCGGAAGTGCCATTCTGGAAATGCATAATGAAAAAATAATGTCGAAAGCTGCAAACGTTTTGAAGTCGACTTCTAAAGATCTTGTTATGAACGTCAGAAAAAAAGCTTTCGTTTATAAAGAAATTACAGCGAACTAATTTCTTTTCTAAATTCAATTAAAAATGTCGTATGAGCGGCGCTGTTATCAATAGCGAGCGAGCCACCGTGTGCTTCAAGGATTTTTCTGCACAATGAAAGTCCAAGCCCTGAACCCACGCCTCTATCTTTGGTCGTGAAAAAAGCATTGAAGATTTTTTCCTGATAGTCTTTGGGAATTCCCAATCCAGAGTCCTGGAAACGGACTTTAACTTTATCATCTGTTTCAGTCACATTGATTTCGATTGATTTTTCCTGCAGGCCGGAGATGGCATCGACTGAATTGGAAATCAAATTCACGAAAACTTGAAACACCTGTGTAAAGTGACAAGGGATTACTATCCTGTTTACTTTAGGATCGATCGTGACAGCGACCATGTGGTCTTTTAATTTATTTTCACAGATGACCAGGGCATCATCGATAATGCTTCCCAGGTTTTCACGTGCATAATCGTCGTCGCCATCCTGTCTGATATAAACTTTGATACCTTTGACGATCTTGGAAATTTTTTGTGAACTCATTTCAATTTTTGAGAGCAGTTCATTGGCCTCTTCATCTGTCACACGTTTTTTAATACGTCTGACGTTCCCCTCAATCATCATCAGCGGGTTATTGATATCGTGGATGATCCCCGCGAACATCTCTCCCAGGTTGGCCAGTTTCTGTGTAAATGAGACATGGTCTTTTAATTTTGAAAGTTCGGTAATATCAACTCCGATAACAACGGCCTTATCTTTGTCTTCCAGTTTTGTACCGGACACCAGATATGTGTGATCGACGCCGCTGATTCTTGCTTCCAGCTCCCTGTATATCGTATCGCTCTTTGATCTGAAAAGTTCTGTGGCGAATTCGTAAAAAAATCTTTCTTTCGTATGAAAGCCGATTGTTTTCCCGACGAAATCTTCCGGTGTGACTCCACATGAATCAGCAAGAGCTTTGTTCACTCCGAAATAAGTCATGTCTCGGTTGATCCATGAAATTGTATTGGGAATTAAATTGATGATGACACTTAAGCGTTCATAATCTTTTTTGATATCATTGATTCTGATGCGCTCTTTTGTTAAGAGGTCATCGAAGGCCTCTGCCATCTCATTTGGTGAAAGTTTTTTGTCCAGCAAACTTTGTATTTCAGGATTTGATATTTTCATATAAATTAAGTTTAACTGAGGATTGCTTTAGAAAAAAGAGGATTAATGTACCGCTTGGGCACTATGAAGTTTATAGAAATAATTCCCCTGAGCAAGAAGGTCGGATAACGTTCCTTCTTCTACCAGCTGCCCGTGATTGAAAACCAGTATGCGGTCACACTGTTTGAGAGTTTCAAGTCTGTGGGCGATCATGAGACATGTCCGTCCATCCATCATCTTCATCACGGCCTCATGAATGATCTCTTCATAATGTGGATCGATGTTCGCAGTTGCTTCATCGAGAACAAGGATCGAAGGATTTTTTAATAGCACGCGGGTAAGACTTACGAGCTGGCGTTGTCCCACACTTAAATTTGTTCCACCTTCCAGCACTGTCATGTCGAGGTTGAAGCCTTCTTTGGAAAGTGCTTTAACAAGTCCGGTGGTTCTGGCCGCATCGATCAGATACTGGTCTGTAAGTGTATCATCACATGATAAATTTTCTCTCAGACTGCCTTTAAAAATAATGGCGTCCTGTGATACGAATCCGATCTGGTCGCGCAGATTGTGGCGGTCGAAATTTCTGATCGGGATGTCATCGATAGCAACATTACCTTCCTGAAATTCATAGAGGCGCGATAAAAGCGCCACTGTCGAACTTTTTCCACAGCCGGTTTTTCCAACCAGTCCGATTTTTTCACCGGGTTTAATGTGAAAGCTTAAATCTTTTAAGACCCAGCCGCCTTCACTATACTGCATGAACACATTTTCAAATTTAATATCACCCTGAAGACTGGTCGTCGTCATCTTGCCGTTATTTTTTAAGATTGCATCTTCATCGGCCTCATTTAAAAAACTCATTACGCGTTCAGTGCTGGTGAAGGCCTGCTGAACGACGTGAATCTCTCTCGATAAAAGCATCATCGGGTTAAAAAATCTTTCATAATAACGAACGAATGAAACAAAAAGTCCGACTGAATATACACCGGTAATTACACCATTTCCTCCGTACCACACGAGACCGATTAACGGAATTGTTGCACAGAAAGAAACGAGCGGCATGCTCCATGCGAATAAAACGTTTCCTTTAAGTTGGGCAAATAAATAATCGTCACATGTGTGTGAGTAATTATCCATCGACCACTTTTCAAGTCCGTAGCTTCTGATCGTCTCAACACCATTCAGGTACTCTGAAAGTTTTGCATTGATCGCAGAAGAAAATTTCGAAACCCTGCGGTTGGAATTTTTTAAAAAATCCTTCGTTTTAAAAATAAGAAAGATTGAAGGAAGAATTGATAAAGTCATGACCAGTCCAAGCTTATGATTGGAAAAAATCATTGCGGCCACTGCTAGTACCGTCATCATAGATGCGGAAATTAAGTTACCTAAACTCGATGTGAAAAAATCTTCGATTCCTTCAACGTCGTGAGTGATTCTGGTAACGATTCTCCCCTGAGGCTGGCGGTCGTAGTACTGTAGCGGGAGTTCCTGAAGTTTTGCGAAAAGATGTCTACGTACATTGAAGATTACTTTTGAAGCGGCATCAGCAAGTTGCTTTCTGCCGGTCCAGATAAAAAAGATGCTACCGATTTCCAGAATGAGAATCATAATCGCAAACTTGATTGAAGCCTGCATATCCTTAACCATCAGACCTTTTTCTAAAAGATCGCCCATTAGTTTTGCAGAATAAATGGCAAGAAGTGAGCTTACGAAGATCAGTGCGAGAGCAAATGATATTTTAAACCTGAAAGGTCGGGCGTAGTTTAACAGGATGCTGAAGGACTTGCTGTCCCCGATTCCTTTTTCGCCGACCATACTTTCATCCTGGTCGTCGGCCATAAGATATGCTGTCTGGTGCAAAGCCAGCTGGTCAGGAGAAATTCTTTTTTCAATCCTGCTTTTTCTTCTGAATATGGATGTAAATTTTTTTACCATATTAATTGTGCGCCTTAAGTTCAAAAGTGTGATTGCAGTACTTCAAAGTAGACTTTCTGTGGGCCACCCAGACGAGTGTTACATCTTTTAAATACTGGTCGAGATTTTTTAAAATGCGCTCTTCTGTAATGGTATCAACGGCGCTTAAGCAGTCGTCGAGGAAAAGTAACTTGGGTTTTCTAGCGAGTGCACGCGCCAGTGTAAGGCGTTGTTTTTGACCGCCGGAAAGGTTTATTCCCCACTCACCCAGCTGTGTGTTGAGTTTATTTGGAAAACCTTCTACGTCTTCTTTGAGACCAGCGATATCGAGGTACTTCCAGACTTCTTCATCACTCATATCTCTGTCCATTATGACATTGGTTCTGATCGAGTCAGCAAACAAAAAAGGCTTCTGGTGAACGTGGGCAATATAATTTCGTAAATCAGTGTGGGTGTAATTGGAAAAAGGTTTTCCAAAAAAATGTATCTCACCGCCGTTATGTCTTTCAAGTCCCGTTAGAATTGTTACGAGAGTCGTTTTTCCAGAACCAATCGGCCCGGTAATTCCCAGCCTGTCACCTTTTGTCAGTTTGAAATTTAGATTTTCAAAAAGCGGAGACGATTCACTAAAAGTAAAACTTAAATTTTTTGCTTCAAGTACGGGTTCAGTTGCAGCTTCATTGATTGGATTTCCAATCTTAAGCAGGAACTGCTCTTTTTCATGCTGATAAATTTCTGCGAGACGCTCAAGGCCAGCGAACGCTTTTTTCCATTCTGAAATAACAAAACCCAGTGACATAAGAGGATCATGCAGAAGAAAAATCAGACCCTGCATAGAAATAAATTCCCCCACAGTCATCTTGCCGTTGAAGGTAAAATAAATTCCCATCACAAATAAAACCACATAAGAAATGATCGCCGCGATTCCCATAACGGGAATATAAAGAAGGGATAGACCGATTCCTTTTAATCTCTGATTGCGGTGCTGGTCAGCGATGGCCATCAAACGTTTTTCCCAGAACGGTCCGGTTTGAGTCAGGCGCTGAAGTTTAATTGTGGCCACGGCCTGCGAGGATAAATCGTTAAAGTGTGAAAGTGTATCCTGCACATGACGGTATTGTTCGACTTCTTTTTTTGAAAGTCTTCTTACAAAAATCGGAACGAATAATAAAAACACGCATGAAAGCAGTGCCATTCCTAAATGGATGTAGGCCATGGTTATAAAAGTAAAAATTCCCAGAAAGGCCACGTCGAAGACGGCGACCAGGGTGAATCCGAAAATAAATCTTGCGGTCATGGTGTCTGAGGCCGAAGCACTCATCAACACACCCTTCGTAAATTTTCTATCGAGGTCTTCTTTTTTGAAGTAACGTACGTGCTCCCAAACATCGCGCCTTAACTCGGCAGCTGCATAGTGAGTCTGTCTTCCGAGAGTAATTCTCCACATGAACCTGAAGACGTTGATCATGACTCTGGAGATGGCGAGGACTAAAAATAAAATCAGGAATGTCTGGGTTTTATCGTGGCCGGTAAGAATTTTTGGAATATCTTTATCGGCGAAAAAATCGACGATCCAACCAATATTTTTTGGAGCGAGAACCTGCATAAGGTTCGTGAGTAATACAGAAAGTGCTCCTAGAGAGTAAGTCCCCCAGCGATCTTTTAAAAAAGATTTCCAGATGAAATAAGCGTGGTCTTGAAACTTCGTGTTTCTCATAAATCCAAAATTTTAAGGTTGTATCAGCTAATTTCTTTGCAAATCCATTCCTCAAACTCTGTGAGATAATCTTCGATCATCGGCAGGTCACGGGCGACTGCTTGAATAGCTGTGTGAAAAGCTTCTCTAGTATAGGGAATCTTGCTTAAAGAGGCCATAAGTTGTTCGATCATTTCCGGATGAAGAGAATCAGAAAAAATCTGCGCCTTTTCTACGAAGGCCTTCTGAACATCTAGGTGAACTTCCATTAATCCCCAAGTGAAACGCTCGGACATTTGATGGCCAAATTGTGGTGCTTCACCAAATCTCCAGTTCCAGTCGCTGAGTTTTTTATAGTGCTCATTCAATGCTGGAATGGTTTTTAAATACTCGTGATCCAGAATTTCAATGGGTGCAGTCGTTTCGTAATAATTAAAAAATTCCTGAATGACTTGTGCACAAAGATTTTCGTGAGTAATTTCCGGATTCAGGTCTTTAAGATTGATCACTCGTGCTCGCACGGAAGTAATTCCTTTAGACTGAAGTTTTTTTACGTTGGGATTTAAATAGAGCCCCAGCTTCGACATGTCGGCATTTATAAGAAGTGTGCCGTGGTGAAAAGCGCGGTCCTTCGTTTCCTTAAACGCACTTCCGGAAATCTTTTTTTCACCGTCGGATGTAGTTACTAAGATATCGTTACGCCCGGATGCAAAGGCATCTACATCAAAATGCTTAAGAGCTTTCGTGATAATTTTATTGTTAGTGTGTTTATCGTAAGTTTCTTTACTCGATAAAAAAGTAAAGTTGGTATTGCCCAGGTCGTGGAATACGGCACCGCCGCCGCTGTGTCTGCGGGCAAGCTTAATTCCATCCTCTTCCATTTTCTGTGTATTGCATTCGCTCCATGGATTCTGGAAGCGTCCGATAACGACAGTCTTATCGTTTCTCCACAAAAATAATATCTGGATACTTGGGTCCATGTCGCGGAAGATCCACTCTTCAGTCGCGATATTAAACCATGGATCAAAGGTCTCCGATATCAGGACTCTCACCTTCTGCGGGTTCTGATTCTTCTGTTCCGATTTCTGGTTCAACATTTTTTTCCCATGCAAAGCGACTGTCTATGCTCGAATAGTATTCATCTACACCGATGTATCCACCCTGAAGCATCTTAAACATCACCGAGTTCACAATATTAGTCGCAAATTGAGTCAGCGTTTTTTTTCTGAAAGACTGCGCGTATCTTTTCGGGCTTGGCAGAAGCATAGCGAGGAAAGCACTTTCACGTGCATTCAATGCCTGCGGTTCTTTTCCAAAATAAAATTTAGCAGCGTTTTTAATTCCGTAGAGACCTTCGCCGTATTCAATAACGTTTAAATACGTTTCCAGTATTTTATTTTTTTCGACGTGGTCTTCTATCCATAACGTAAGACCCATCTCTTTTGTTTTTCTCCACAGGCTATGTTCAGTGGTAAAATAAAGATTTTTAATCAGCTGCTGGGTGATTGTCGAGGCCCCGCGGACTTTTTTCTTTTTCTTAACAACGCCGTCATTAATAGCGTCCTGAAGTTCTTCGATATCATAACCCGGGTGAGTATAAAATTTTCCGTCTTCGCTGGAAATGATCGCGCCTCTCAGGCGTTTTGAAATTTTATCCAGTGGAGTCCAGTCTGCAGGCATTGTTCCGACTTGTTTATAGACTGCTTTTTTTTCTTTATTTAATTTGATTTCAAAATATGTGTTGGGGATTTTTGTAATGGAATACATCGATCCGATAAAAGGAGAAAGTAAATAGACGATATAAATTGCGACAGCTAGCCACATACAAAGAATGACTCTTCCGATGATGGTAAAAACTTTGGGCCATCTTTTTGGTTTGGGCGTAGTTATTGATGTTGGTTCAGCGACTTCCATGGGCACAATATTTAGCATTTTTTTAACGAAAAATCCTGCCCCAAATCAAAGATTCAGGGCCTTTTATGAAGATATTCGATCTTGACTCATATCGCGTAGGTCTTTACAGGACTTCCTGAATTAATTTCTTAAGTTTTACGTCGAGAATTTCTTTATCCGTGACCAGGTCTTTTCCTAAAAGCTCTCTGACTTTTTTAAGGGACCCGGCGTCTCCACCCGCTGCACTGACAAGGATATCTCTAGTGTAATCATCACGGGTAAGATTTTTAAGAACTGTATGTACATACTCATCCAGTTTTGCGCGGAACTCTTTTCTCACAGAAAGAGAAAATGAATTATAGACCTGGATATTTTTATTGATGCTCTCTAGAGCAGTAAATTCATTGGGCATCAACTCTCTAAGCATCTTTTCAGCTTTTGCCATCGCTTCAGCTCCCGTAGCAGCTTTTGCAGCTAGGTCTTCTTTCGTTACCATTTCATCAGCAAATGGAATCCCGTAACCGTTATTTGAAAGACCTGCAAACGACTGCGCGAAAGCAGCACCTGTTTCTTTCATCAGTTCCTTAATTTTTTCGTCTTTAGTATTCGTGAACATATCTGCGGCCTGTTTTCTGTATTTCAGTGCCAGCGTTCTTAAAATCTGCTGCTCCATAACTGAAAACGATGAGGCCACAACCAGACGTTCTTTTAATAATGCAATCTGTGTGTTCAATTCGCTGTCAGCAATCGTAGTTTTTGTAAATTTCTGGAAACGATCCATGCGGGCACCAGTTGTACTTTCATCAACGAATTTCTGAACCGCAACTTTATCGTCTTTCTCATTTTTCATTTTGTAGCCGTACGCTACTTTATAAGCGAGCACTATCTGGTCTGTTTTAGCTTTATAAATTTCGATCTCTGTACTTTTTACTGAAAGAAAATTTAGTGCGTCCAGGTCTTCCAGAACTCCTTTAGGGCTCACAGAAGATTTATCATTCAACTGAGATCTATCAAGCGCAGATTTAAGTAAATCGTAACTTTCAACCGCACAGTTATTGTTCACAAATTTATAAGATCCACGGTAGTTCCAGTGTTCCTCTTTAACTCTTAAAACAAATTCTTCACGTTCTTTAGCTGGCAATGTAAGCGGGTATGAAACAACATCACGAAGTTCATCGCGGTTGTATTCATCAAGAACGTCTCCAAAATTCAGAATGAAAAGCATCGATGGATATCCACCAAACATCCCTTTCATATAATTAAGTGTCGCATCTTCAACGTTTGCTCTATAACTCACGACTAAGTGGAACATTTTATCTTCAAGACATTTTTTACCAAACGGTGTTGCTGGAATCATTTTGTTAGTGATGGCATCGAATCTCTCAGGTGCACACATTACAATTCTGAACATCGAGTGACCAAATCCGCTTGAGAAACCTTTTCCCGGGCTCGCAAGAAGATAGTCAATTCTGTAAACACGACTGGCATCCAGTGCTGTCGGAACGTAGCCATTTGACTGCGTAGTAACCATCACTGTGTTATTTACTGAGCATGTTCTTGTCGGATACGGGTCTACGTCAAAAAGTTGTTTAAAGTAATTAAACATAGAAGGTTTTCTGCAGAAGAACTCAGGGTCCATTGCAAAGTATTCCATATTAACGGCAAAAGACTCGGCGATATTAACCAGCTCGTAAACGTCAGCTGATCTCATCGCTTCAATGTTTTTATTTTTAGTTTTCAGAAGTCCTTTTTTAAAGCCTGCACGTCTGATGTATTCAATTGAATTGGAAATTCTTCCATTGTTAAAATCATATGCGTGAGTTAATTCATGAACCATAGTCGCGATGGCCTGGTCATAGAGAGATTTATGCTGGCAATTGATACGTTTTGATTTTTCTTTTCCTTTTGCAAGTTCAATAAGGACAGGAGTATTGATCGTTAAAACGTTTTTATACTGACTGTACTGGCCGTAAACAAACGGTCTGTCCGTTAGTTTAACGTCTTTTTTATCAACAGAATGCCCGGTTGTTGAGGAACACACTTCATCAGGAATAACTTTATGAGCAGTCAATGCGCCTATTTTAATTTCCAGGTCTTTTGGCAGACCTTCTTTCATCTTATCAGGAAGTAAAGTTGAGACTTCGTTCAGAACACTTTCCATCACTTTTTTGTCGTCAGCTTTTATATCAGCACCATACTTAACACTCAAATCGTGAGCAAAAGCATTTCCTGCGAATAAAAGATTCATCAAAAAAAGGCCTGAAACCATCTTTTTCATAAGTTCTCCATAGATATTTAATCAAGAGAGTATTTGCATGGTAGATGCCATGTGGAAGGCAATTGATAACAAAGTCTTAAGGATGGGGGGCCGTCTAAAGTTTAGACAGTAAGTTCATAAGCACTACAGGTTTTTAAGCAGGTTCTGGTGGTGTTTTAAGAGGGAAAACAGCATTTGGGGACGTACAAAAAAAGTGATAAAAAGTGAGTTGAAAAATCCTTTTTTATAAATGATCACCAGTGATCTGTCGATAGTTGTCGAGTGATCAGCATTCTCTGAAAAAATCCAGTCTTCGCGAAAACCTACAATGGGATTCGCAAGTTTTTTCTTAAATCCAGTCATCTGTACATTTCTTAAAGATAAAGCATAACGTTTTCCCGGCTCCAGTACATCCGTTGTAGACTCGTGGGAACTGCCGTCTGTATTGGTGATTTTATCAAGTGTACCGACTTTTCTTATGCTGTCACTGCTATCAACATATTTGATGCCGGGGATAAGTAAAAATCCGTTGAATAAAGGCATGTTTTTCGCCTGAATAATAAAATCGAATATTATTTTCGCCGGAAAATTTAACGTGAAATGAATATCGATTATTTCTTCGCCAATCATAAAACTTTTTTTAACTCTTCAACGATGTCTTTATGGTTGGCAAAGATTCTGACATTATCTTTTAGATTTGCTTTTGATAAATCATACTCGCCTTTTACTAAAAAAGTTGTTGGCCTCTTAAACTTATCGTCAGTTTCAAAAACATCAGTGACTTTATCACCGATCATGAAAGATTTACTTAAATCAATATCGTATTTTTTCTGTGCCTGTAGAAGCATTCCCGGGCGAGGCTTACGGTTTTCGCTGTCCATTTCCGCACAGTAAATCCAGTCATTCACCACCAGGTTTTTTGCAGTCAGAAACTCATTCATTTTTTTATGAAGTGCCTCAACATCTTCGACTGTGTATTTTTTGTAGTGAATCCCCGACTGGTTTGTCAGAACGATGACCTTGTAGCCGCGCTCCATCGCCATTTTAATCATTTCAAAAACTTCTTCGTACCAGACGATGTCTTCCCATTTATAAACGTAACCGCGGTCAACATTTAAAATTCCATCGCGGTCGAGAAAAAGAGCTTTATGCATAATTCGTTTAACCTTTCATTTTTATCGAACAGTTTATTTTATAGGCAGCAGTCGTAAATTTATTCATCGGTTTTACCCTGATCTGCAGGACAAATTTTTCAAAGACTATATCAAAGGAGCCCACACCAGGTGTGAGTTCCTTGAGTGTTATTTCATCAGGATTGCCTGCGAATAAATCGCTTTGGGTCTTGATGAGAATATCTTTTAAAAGCGCATTTTGATGAAAACAGCTTACCTGAATAATATCAGAATTTCCAAAACCACATAAAGCATGAAGTGATTCATAGAACTTTTTAGTATCAGTATTATGAAGTTCGCCTAAATACTCACGCACTTTTTGGGCCACACGGAAATAATTGTCGTGAACAACTTCCTTCATTTCCGGATTTAATTCACCCGGAAGTTCGGTGTATTCATTGCTCCAGCGCGAATCAAAGCTTCCTTTGAAATCCTGGTCAATCATTCCATATAATTTATATCCCATCATATAAAAAGATTCATCAACTGCCAGATTTAATTTTGCCTGATATTCAGATGCTTTTTTTCCAAAAGCAGAAAAATATTTTTCAATAAAACTTTTGATCCCTGCACTTTTTGTATTGGTGTAGCTGTGATCTTTAGTCAGTTTGAGACTTAAAAAATGTTTTTTAATTGACCCGTCCGGAAGCTCTTCGACTACTACTATATCTGTTTCATTCCATAATTCGTTGGCGTTAGTTGCCACCATTTTGCCAATGACAGTAAAGCTTAGATTTGTTTTATTTTTAAAAAGTGCGTGCTGCTCCAGATTCTCAGAAACGTGCTGGGCCAGTAGCGGTAAATTCTTTAGAAGTTCCGAGTCATGTCTACGAATAGTTTCTTCATAAAACTGCAATCTCCCTCTGAAATCACGAGGTAAACTGAGTAAAAAGACATCTTCTTTTTTAAAACGCCGCGACAGAATTTGCGCTACTAAAAATTCGAAAAGATTCCCTTTGCATTCATTTAATAATGACTCGATTTGTAGTTGATTATTTTGGTCAATCTTTTTCATTATAAAGTTCTTTTCAAACGGTGCACATTTTATATAGACTACTAAAAATCCAAAACGAGTTCTTTTTATGCTGAAAGCATCCCAAGCATAGCAAGACTTAACAAGGAAGAAAATGGCTTCATTTCCTTCATTACTTGAAAGTATCGATGATCTAAACTTCACCCAGATCGACGTACTTCTCTCCCGTGCTAAACACTTCAAAGACAATCCACAGCTATCTCCTTTTAATACAACTCCAAAACCTATCATTGCCACTTCTTTCCTGGAAAACTCAACGAGAACAAAACATTCTTTCGCTGTAGCAATCCGAAGACTGGGTGGACTTTATATAGATTTCAACGCAGAGACATCTAGCTTAAAAAAAGGCGAAAGTTTAGAAGAAACATTTCTCACACTTTTTTATCAGGGAGTGAATCTTTGTGTTTTCAGGTCGAGTGTCTCTCACCAGCTCTCGCAATTTAAAGAAAATCTTCCCATTAAATTAGTCAATGGCGGCGACGGTGTAAATGAACATCCGACTCAGGCGCTGCTTGATCTTTATACACTTACGGAACTATGTCCTGATCTGAATGGAAAAACCATTTCAATCATCGGAGATAATATTCACTCGCGAGTGGCCCATTCTTTAATGAAACTTCTTCCGCAGTTTGGAATGAAAATTATTTTAAGCGGACCACTTGAATATCTTCCGGATTCAGCAACTCTTCCCAAAGGAGTTGAGCTTTTAACAGACAGAGATGAAACAGTTAAAAGAAGTGACTTCATTTATCTTCTACGAATTCAAAAAGAGCGACATGAAGGAAAAACTAGTAACGATAATTATCTTGAAACAAACGGTGTAAGCTTAGATCGTCTGAAAAAATTAAATAAAATTATTCCGGTGCTGCACCCGGGACCTGCCAACATTGGTGTGGAACTAGACCAGGCACTGATCAAGTCGTCTTTATATAAAGGCTACCTGCAAGTTGAAAATTCTATACCTATGAGAATGGCCATCATCGAGGCCATGCTCTTAAATAACGATCAAAACATTGGGAAAGTGAATGGAGAAAAGTTTTAATCTAGGTCTCAAAAAATCTATAGCCTGGCTTCACTTTGAAGACGGTACATCTTTCAAAGGTTTTGTTAACCGCGAATCATCCGACACTGAATTAAAAAATGGAATTTGGGGAGAAGCTGCCTTCACTACGGGAATGAGCGGATACCAGGAAACTATTACTGACCCTTCCTTTTTAGGCCAGCATATAATCTTCACCAACGCTCACATCGGAAACTACGCTGATGACGAGAGAATTATGCAGTCGAAAAAAACTTTCGCCACATGTTTGATCGCAAGGAATTTTTCTCACAATAATTTTTTAGCAAAAATTGATGTCCCGCTTTTCTCCGGTGCCGACACCAGAAAACTGGTTCGTTACTTAACGAGTGGAAAATCTTCTTCTCATAAATCGGTCCTCACTTTCTCCGATAAAACACCGGCGAAATCAGAATTCCAGAATGCGCGCTTAAAAACTGATGACCTTCCGCTGGTTTCTCAAAAAGAGGCCATTGTACATATTCCTGGTGAAAATCCGATTGTCGTCATCAACTACGGAATCAAGCAGGCAATCATCGATCAGTTGATGGCCCTAAAAATTCCGATGGTCAGCGTTCCACACAATGCCAGCGTCGAAACAATTACAAAATATAAACCACGAATGATTTTCTTATCAAATGGCCCGGGGGATCCAAGAAACTTTCTTCCGGAAATTGCAGTCGTAAAAGAATTATTCACAACAAATATTCCTGTGCGCGCGATCTGTCTAGGCCACCAGCTCATTGCCCTTGCTCTGGGAATTAAAATTATTAAACTTCCTTTCGGCCAGCGTGGTGCCAACCATCCGGTTATCGATCACACGACTAATAAAATTGTGATCACTTCACAGAACCATGGTTATGCGATTGAAACGGAATCGTTCAACAGAATGCGCATTGAAAATCCGCTAAAAAAAGAATTATTCACCCAGCATACTTCACTCTTTGATGACTCTATCGAAGGGATCGCCAGCGCAGACCATACTGTTAAATCGGTTCAGTTTCACCCGGAAGCGAACCCTGGGCCACATGATGCCCACGAATTTTTCATGGAAATTAAATCTTTCCTTGAAGACAAAAACCAATACCCGGTTGATACAAAAAAACTTTTCCCGTTCAATAAATTAACTGATCGTTTAAGAAAAGAAACTCCATATAAAAAAATTCTTCTTATCGGATCAGGACCGATTAAAATCGGCCAGGCCTCTGAGTTTGACTACTCCGGAACCCAGGCATTAAAGTCACTTAAAGAAGAAGGAATCGAAGTTGTATTATTAAACTCGAATCCTGCAACCATCATGACTGACCCGGAAATGTGCACGCGCACTTATATTGAGCCGATCACAAAAGATACGATCAAAAAAATAATCCTGAAAGAAAAAGTGGATGCAGTTCTCTCGACAATGGGCGGGCAGACGGCACTTAACCTCTGTGTAGAACTCGAAGAAGAAAACTTTTTAAAAAATAATAACGTAGCACTTCTCGGGGCCAATGTTGATACAATTAAAAAGACCGAAGACAGAGCTCTGTTTGCAAAAGAACTTGATAAACTTGGTTACCAGACAGGAAAACGTTTTACAGCTAACAGTGAAACTGAGGCCATTAAGATGGCAACTGAAGTGGTGCAGTTCCCTCTTATCATCAGACGCGATTTTGCTCTCGGTGGAAAAGGTGCGGCCCTGGTATGGAATACAACTGAGTTAAAAGAAGTTTTCACTTCAGATATTAAATTTCCGGTGACGATGGAAAAATCCCTCGTCGGCCAGAAAGAAATCGAACTCGAAGTCATGGTGGACTGTGAAAGAAACGGTGTCATTATCTGTTCGATTGAAAACGTCGATCCTTGTGGTGTGCACACTGGTGACTCGATCACTGTTGCTCCTGCTCTTACAATCAGTGACCGTTGCATGCAGCAGCTGCGTACTATGACTCTGACAATTGCCAAACACATGGGCGTAGTCGCTGGTGGCGCAAACGTTCAGTTCGCCATCAACCCTGATAATGAAGATGACATTGTAGTAATTGAGATGAACCCGCGTGTATCAAGATCATCAGCACTGGCGAGTAAAGCAACAGGATATCCGATTGCAAAAATTTCAGCTCTTCTTTCTATCGGCTATACATTAAAAGAAATTTTAAATGATATTACAAAAGCTTCACCGGTCGCTTTCGAGCCGACACTGGATTATGTGGCGCTAAAAATTCCAATTTTCCCTTTCAATAAATTTCCGGATTCATCACAAACTCTCGGCCCTCAGATGAGATCTGTCGGTGAAGTTTTGGCCCTGGGTGGAAGTTTCAATGAAGCTTTCTTAAAAGCACTTCGAGCTCTGGAAATGGGACTGGAAGTTCCATCTCTTTCGCAGTTAAAAAATGCTCCGGTTGAATTAACGAGAGAGTACATCACTGAAAGAATGCGCACTCCGAATGAACTTTCTCTTCTGACAGTTCTTGATGCCCTTCGAATCGGAATGACAAAAGATGAAATTTTTAGCATCACTAAGATCACTCACTGGTTTATCGACCAGATGATTCTTCTGGTTGAAGCTGAAAAAACTCTTAAGCACAACACGCAGAACGGCCATGTCCATAAAGATATCAACATGGAAAAAGAAGATTTCAGGGAACTTAAAAAACTGGGATTCTCTGACAAACATTTAGCGTTCATGATGGACAGGTCTCAGAAAGAAATTCTTGAGTACAGATTTAAGCACAATATTTTCCCGGTCTACAAAGCAGTTGATACATGTTCGGGAGAATTCCTAGCAGAGACTCCTTACTTCTACTCAACTTATGCTGAAGAAAACGAAGCGGAGTCCCTTTCACTGAAAGGAAAATCGGTAGCAATTTTAGGATCAGGGCCAAACAGAATTGGACAAGGAATCGAGTTCGACTACTCTTGTGTAAAATCATGCGAGCGCTTAAAAGAAAAAGGCATTCAATCGATCATGATCAATTCAAACCCTGAAACGGTTTCAACTGACTATGACTCTTCAAACAGACTTTATCTTTCTCCGCTTTATTCGGAAGACCTTTTCGATATTTTAATTAACGAAAAACCTTTTGGTGTTATCGCCTCTTTCTCGGGACAAACGGGAATCCAGCTGCGTGAAAACCTTGAGCGCAGTTTCCGCCACGATTTTTTCAAGATTAATTTCCTTGGACCTACATGGAATATTCTTGAACTGACGGAAGATAGAAAACTCTTCAGTGAAGTCACAAGAAAAACATCTTTATCTCAGACTCAGGCCAGAGAAGTTTCGGGACACAAAAATTTAGTGAATGCGATGGTTGATATCGGATTTCCGGTTATCATCCGCCCAAGTTATGTTATCGGTGGAGAATCGATGTACATCTTCTACGGTCACGACGATTTAAACCAGCTGCCGAAAGCTTTCAAAGAACAGCTACAAAATGCAACGACAGTTTTCCAGGTCGAAAACTATCTTGAAAACGCGATTGAATACGATGTGGATTTAGTGCGCGACTCATTCGGAAACTTTTGTTTTACTGTGTGTGAGCACATTGAATTTGCCGGAGTTCACTCAGGGGATTCGGGAATGATCACTCCACCGGTTGTATTGACTCAAAAAAATCATGACGAACTAAAATCCATTTCATTCGCACTGGCGAATCATCTGGAGATTGTCGGACCTATCAACTTCCAGTTCGCAATTAAAGACGGAAAAATTTATTGTATCGAAGCGAACCCGAGAGGATCGCGTACACTTCCATTCTTGAGCAAGGCCTACAACATTTCACTTCCTAAAATTGCAACAGACGCAATGTTAGGTGACCCGATTGAAGCGATTGAAGAACCAGTCTCTGGTTACTTCGCGGTAAAACAATCAACGTTTCCGTTCGACCGATTCATTCAGGACAATATCCTGCTTGGCCCTAAGATGAGATCTACTGGTGAAACGATGGGAATCGATCTCGATAAAGAATCGGCAATTCTAAAATCATATCAGGGAAATTATCCGCGTCTGGGTGAGAAAGGAAAAATTCTAATGAGTCTAGCTGACTCTTCCAAAGAAATGATTCTTCCTTACTTGAAATCCCTTCATAGAATCGGATTCCAGTTCATCGCGACTAAAGGAACTTGTGATTACATAAAAAAGCAGGGAATTCCCTGCGAGCTGGTTAACAAGCTTGATGAAAAAGGACTTACCATTCTTGAAGCACTAAAAGATGAAAATATGAAAATGGTTTTCAACACACCTCAAAATCAGGGACAGTCGCAAAACGATGGAGAGCACATTAGAAACTCTGCCATACAGTATGCGATTCCATGTTTCACAAGACCCGAAAATATTAAAGCAGTGGTTGAAGCACTGATCGGAACAAATGATGTGCTGATCACTCCACTTGCTTTGCAGGAAATGAAACACTAATGAAAAAACTGGATAAAATTATCGTGGCCCTGGATCAGATGAGTCTCGATGAGATTGATGTGTTCTTAAAGCAAAAAGACAACACTCTTCCCTTTGTAAAAATCGGGCTTGAGCTTTTTGTAAAATACGGGCCGGATCTGGTTCATAAAATTCACCGTGAATATAATAAAAAAATATTCCTGGATTTAAAACTTCACGATATTCCGGTGACAGTGGCGAAGGCCATCTCTTCTCTTAAAAATCTTCCGATTGATTTTCTCACTGTTCATTTGAGCGGCGGTGAAGCGATGTTAAAGGCCGCAGTAGCTGAAGCACGAATAAGCATTCCCAACTGTAAACTTCTCGGTGTGAGTTTTTTAACATCTCTGGAAGCAAAGGACCTGGACTCTCTTTTTGGAATTAAAAATACAGATGAAGCTTTCTTGAGACTCTTTGATGTTGCTTCAAAATCTGGCATAGACGGAATTGTTTCAAGTCCGCATGAAGTTGGTCTTCTGAAAAAAAATTACCCTCACCTGCTATCTGTTACTCCTGGAATCCGTTTTAGAGATGAAATCACTGGTGCACAGACTCAGGATCAGAAACGTGTGATGGACCCGGACGATGCCTTTAAAGCTGGCTCTGATTATTTAGTCATGGGAAGATCGCTCACTAAATCTGATAAATTCAGTGAGCGTATAAAATCATTACAGGAATAATTTTTTAGACTTGATGTATTTTTTAATTCCACTGCCATTGAAATCTTTATAACACTCAAATTCAGAATATTTCATTGGTAAATAATATGATTTACCGTCTACATCAATGGCCATGCTCGTCCATACATTCGAAAACTCTCCGGCAAAACTAGTCTCAGTGTCCTGTTTTGTATACACTGACCATAACGCCACTTTATGACCGTTGATATCGATCGCCGGTTGATTGCCGAAGCAGTTGATTAAAAATCCGTCCTGCACTTCGCAGCTGTCTACTGGCATTGAAAAATTTAAATCAGTACCGAGGTCAGACAGAACCTGTGCGACCTCGTTTAACATCGGAAGGTCGTTGGGAGTAATCACGTTGCTCCAGATCGGCATGAACTGAACACCGTTGTGATGAAACAAACGGAAATTAATTGTATCTCCATCAGTCATAGCAATAAAACTCGTCGTCGGGTACTCAGTGACACAGGCCATGTTCACTGGTGTCGCAAGAAGCGATGATGAAGTCAAAAGTGAAAATAAAAAGAGAATTTTTTTCATAACAACACTTCCTTGTATTTATGTATCCCAGTAGGCATCTTCTAAACTTTCTTCTCTGTTGGGTAATCCCTTGATCAGTCTTGGTGAATTCTGTTTTAACACTTCAAAACTTGCACGGTTGCTGTACTTACAGACCTGGTGAATCGATGAGTAAGTTAAATAACGAGTGTTGTGCTTCGGTGAATTCGGTGTGACCTGACGATGGTAGGTATTGGAAGCGATATCATGAAGAAGTGCAGATAAAGCTGCATCTCCTGCGCCATTGGTATTTTTAATGACACCCGGGCCACCCATGTACGGATTGATATGAGTGTAAATCTTAAATGGTTTTTTGCAGTCTGCTTTACAGATAGCACGTGAGTATTCAAACTTGTTATACTCAGGAATTGATTTTGAATGAATTAAATCGCGGGTCTCGCGTTTAAAATCTTCATCAGCATAAGCTCCGATATAAAGACCTCGCGGGCCTACTGTGAGCAGAACCATGTCGGTTATCTCCAGCATTTTTTCACAGGATAAAAGCGGATCTGTTTCACCGACAAGTGCATGGGCCTCTTCTTCATTCATTGCACATAATGAAACATATTTTTCAATGAAGTTTAAAAAGAATTCTTTTTTCGAAGCGATAAGACTGCTTGTACCTAGTGATAAAACTACCGGCACATTATATTTTTTAGCATAATCGCAGGCCGTAACATTGGCCTTGAAGATTGATGAATTTTCATCGCGAAGTGAATAAGCAGAAATTAAAAGAAGAGACGCACCTTTGATAACTTCTTCAGGAATAAAATCACTAGAGAGTTCATTCATGATTCCTTTACCGATTAAAAAAGATCTTTCGCGGTCAGGAGTTAAAAGACAAAGCGCTCTTCCCATCGGCCCGTCAACTGGCTTCAGGTATGAGAAGTCGACGAATGAATTCGTCGTACAGATATATTTAAAAGCGTAGTCACCTACAGAAATGTTTTTTGATATGGCGCCCAGGGCGACCGAACGGGAGTCAGAAAGAACACTGTAGTTGTGGAGAGTGTTTCCGATTGCACCTCCGGCATATTCACCGACGATAGCTTTACCGTTTTTTAATTCTCGATAAATTTCTTCAACTATTGCATCTTCTTTCACTACAGACTCACCTTTGGTGATGTTGTATTTTTCAAGGAACTCGAAAGAAACGTTGGCCTCAATGTCGACAATCAACTGGTCCACACCCACAACATAAACTGAACCTCTTTCTGAGAAATCCGGATCGAAGGGAATGCGCCCCGATTCAGTGACAGGGAAGTAATGTTTAGTCTTTCTTTTGCCTGGAAATTTCAAGGAATGCCCCTTATAATTTATTTAATGCTTAAATCAAAAATTACACTAGTTATATTAGGACTTCTTTTGTCGTTCGTCACTATGGCCACCGACAATTCCATCATCAATGACGGCGCAAAAGTTAATTTAACCGGTGGTACTTATCCGGCGCGAGTCATCGCTCCCAAGGCCGTGGTTTACGCTGATGAAAATATGCTTTCTCCACTGGGTTATATTGGCAACGGCAAGGCGATCATTGTGGGAAATCCCAGACGAATGAACCGCGACCTGGTTCCTATAGTCGTTTACGGCAGACTGGCCTTCATTGAAATCAAAGATATCCGTTATGAAAATGCTTCTGATGAAGAGTACAATGTTAAGCGCGGGGCACCACGTGAACACAATGTAGATGTTACGATTCAGGCACCGGAAGAAAAACTTTCTGCTGACAACTCTGCTTATCTTACGCTTCATACTTACAGCACAAACGAAGAAATTAAAAACGCTTTCACAGTCATTGATGGATCAGCGCCGGGATCATTCACCGGATTTAATTTACACTTCATTCACAGAAAAGAACTCTCACGAGTCTTCTGGGGCGCAGGCCTTGATTATAGCGGAGTTTCTTCAGACAATTTAAAATTTGCTTACTGGTCACTTGCCCCGATGCTTGGTTACACTCCGATGAGAAATAAAATTTTTCTAGTTGATGTTTATGCATCGATTGATTTTGGAATTAATACAATCCTGGAACTTAACAACAGGCTTGTTGAAGAACCTTCCGGATGGGTTTGGGGGCCTGAGGTTAATGCCAGAATAGTTTTTTTCCCGGATTCAAAATACCATGCTGTCGCTGGAATCGGGATCAGAAAATACAGCTTCAAAGGACTTGATACTTTAAGAGATTTAAATGAAGTTAAATTTCCGGGGATCACAAGTCTTACAAGCGTCAGCCTTTTCATTGGGCTGGGAATGGAATTTGACTAGATCTATTCGATCATCAAAGATTTTTCAGATTCATCTGAATTAATTTTTTTATCTTTCGCTTTCTGCAAATTATATTTAATTTTATCTTCCGGTGTTGAAAACTGCCCTTCATTTCTGGCTGCCTGCTGTTCGGTTTCTTTTTTTACTTCACCTTCAAGTTCTTCAGAAATTTTACGCTTTAATGATTCGGAAGCTGTTTCATTCAGATAACCACTGTCACTTGAAAGTGTCGATCCGAATTTTTTATAGGCAAATTCATAAAATGGCTTGAGGTATTTCAGGTTCAGTTTTCCACGTTCTAAAAATAAAATGATGACCCTTACGAAATCGCGGTTGTCGAGGTCATGAGACCACGCAGAATAAAGATAGGTCATCCCCTGCTGGTCCACACGTTGTATATAAGGAATTTGTTTGTAACGGGCATAGATTGAAATGGCCGAATCTGTTGAACTGCTTTTGTATTTAATTTCACGAAGAAATTTTTTTCTGTAGTTCATTGCAGTTGTATCAGTTTTTCTGGTTTTAATCATCACCGGATAAATCAAACCCTGCTCGATGATATAAAGTCTCTCCACCAATACTTTCGGATCGGCAGAAGGAAGTTCGACCACTCCCATATTTCTTTCATTAAAAAAAGACATCTTCACCGTATTGTCAGGTACAGAAAATCTTCTGTTATAAAGAATATAAAGATTATAAACGAGGTCGTTATAGGCCACTTTTCGAAGAGAAACTAAGGAATCAAAAAAACTTTTTCCGTCATTAGATGGCAGTGAAAGTCTTTTCTTAAAGAGGTCACTCCATACTTCGTCATTAGATTTTCTGGAAATATAATTTTTAAAAATCGGTAGCGTGAAAAGTTTTTGATCGCCTGAAGTTGTTTCAAATTTATAGGATCTCTCCATCATAAAATTAAAAAGCTCTACGTTTTTACCATTTTGAAAGCTAGCACCAAGGCGCGGGCCTGCTCCTTCAATTTTTATAATCGGAATCATATAAAATAGCGGATGATTAATCGGCATAGGCAGTTCAAACTGTCCAAAGTGAAAAGTTTGATAAAGACTTTCATCATGCATATCTGTTGGTGCTTCTATAGTAAGATCTTCACCATCATACAACACGGCCTTGGTAGGACTCATTGTAAGGAATCTGGTGTTCACACCTTCGGTTAGCGTGAGGGTATAGATATGATAAGGCGCAATTGCGACCAGCACCCCTGCTCCTGTAATCAGGCCGAGCATGATTATCAAGTAAATAAACTTTTTTACCATAACTCCTTATCGGCCCGTTAAGCTCTTAAGATTAGTACCTATAAGAATTTCGCTAAACTATTTTAATAAGTAACCGAAGAGATTGATGGAATATACTAAAACCAGGCCTTAAAGAATAAGGTGAGATTATGAAAAAATTATTACCATTTATCGCACTACTTATTTTATCGACTTCGTGTGACTCTCCGAGATCCGCGAGATCTGTAATGACTTCCAGTACAAGTAATGGTGTGACGACTGCGGCAACAACGGGAACAAATACCGGTGTTAATTTAAGTTCAACAACAACTGCAACGACGACTGTGGCCCCATCAAATGTTCCGGCAGATGCTACTCAATGTAAATTTTCGACAGATGGTGTGAATGGATTCGAATCAACGAGTACACACTTAGGTTCATATACACTTTGTCAGTCTAGCACTGATAAAAATGTTTTTTACGCTCAATTCAAGACTCCACCAGTGGGAAGCTCTGGCGACGTAAGTATCTGCTTCATTCCTCATACGACAAGTGGATCGAACTCAATTTATGTTGGTAACCCGATGTGCGGAACTTTCTCTGATCCAAAATCAGTTAAGAAAATTACGTTCGTAAAATATACGACATATAGTAATGCACTAATCAACAACGTTATGTTCTTTAAAGATACAAGCTACTATTATTCGGCCCCATACAACAGCACTCAGATGACTCTTAATGCTTATAAAATTTGTATGAACCAGCTTGCTTATGGTGTGACGACTTTCTGTGAGGCCTTCAAATCAGTAGGCCAGTACGTAATGAAGTCTTTCTAAAAATATTTTAATTTTTAATGGGGCCGGATAATCTTGTTCCGCCCCTGAACTCCTGACACATTTTAATATCAGTCGTTGGAATCGCCAGAATCGGGTAGACGTTTACAGTCGTTGCATCAGTGTTTCTTCTGAGGCAAATTACGATATAAAAAAAACTTTCTTCGCCATGAGCGCCTTTTGAAAAGGATTTGATGTATGTGAAAAGTTTATCCCCTTCATTGTCTTTTTTTTCAAAAACTTCGTCGGGAAGCTCCAGAGTTTCCTGAAAACAAAATTCGTACCCCGGATACTCTTCAAATGGAATGTCATCATCTCTACGGTTGATGATTACGTCTGCAAGGATTTTGGATTTTTTACTTTCCAGCAGCTGCATGAAGATCATATCTTCGTCGTCTGATTCCTGGTCCACTAAATCCTCTCCCTCAAAATCATTATGAGGCAAGGCCTCTTCAATTTCATCATCAAGTGATTTTTCACTGGAGTCCCAGTCATTTAATTTTTCACCATAACGGAATTCAGTCACCAGCTGGGATGATTTTGTGAGAGTGGAAAGAAAAACGAATGATGCTTCTTTTCTATAGACGCTGGCAATGACAATTGCAGTGAAATCCGGGTATTTTTTTATAAAATTATAAAACGTTTCCTGGAGTTCATTGCTTTGTTTGAATATTTCGTCCGGGTTAGTTATAACATCTTCAACGAGTTTTTCATCGCCGGGATCGGCCGAAATCATCTCTTCTCTCATGTTAAGTTTTGACCTGAGGGAATGCTCGACGATTTCAAAATGTTTGATTAAAGGAAAATAAAAATCTTCAATGCATTCTTCTGAACAAAAACCTTTGTGAGAAAACTCATCAATAAAAAGCAGGTCATCCAGGTGACCCATGACCTTTTTACATTCGCTGCAAAAATAGATTGGCGATTTTAGATTTAACACTAAATGCTGACGTTAAGTCCTGCAAAAAGTGAATTTGCATTGGCCCCGTGAAGGTCAAACACTTTTGCTTCCAGTAATTGTGCTTCGTCTTTTGCTTTTTTCATTCTGAATCGTGCCCCGAATTCCAGATTCACGGAAGTTGCCAGTCCCAGGTTCACCTTTGGTGAAAGCGTAGAGAAACTTACTTTTTGAGTAAGTCTGTTTGTTCTGGTTGTATCTTCACCTGGTGCAATCGTAAAATTTTCTGCTTCCACTTCAAACTGGATATCATTAGAGACCATCCATCCGCCTGAAACAGTAATGCGTCCGATATTTCCGATAGCATGTTCTTCAGCATTTTTCGGAGTGCCGACTAAAGTCATGTCGTAGCCGATACCAAGTCCGAAAGTTCCGAAACGTTTTGTTGTTTCGGCCCCGATAATTTTATCTGTACGTGAACTTCCAAGTTCTGAGCTCGATGAAAGTTTTGCTCCACCGTAAATATCAACTTTTGCTTCATCACTTCCACTGCCGAACTTAAGCCAGTTGAATCCTAAAATTAATTTCGGGTTACCGCTTGAAGATTTTTTATCACCGCTGGCGTTCCAGTAAGTAGCATCAAAAAATACATCAAAAGAAGTTTGCACGTGAGCGTTCACGTTTAAAATTCCATATTTTTGATCTTCGATTTTCATCGTTTCATAATTTGTTGTTAAAGATAAATCAGATTTCCATGTCAAAGATCTTCCGCCGGAAGATGATCCTGATGGTTTCGACATTTTTTGAAATGATTTTGGTGAAGCAGATTCTTTAGGTGCATCCACCGGTTCCGAGTAGTCAACAAGTGCATGCGCATTGATTGAAACTAGAGCAAGTAAAAGAAGAAGAGACTTTCTCATTTAAAACCATCCTGGTAATTTTTTGCCTCAAAATCCTTTGAAGCGGTAATTTCTTCTTTATTATACTACATAATGAGTTCAATAAAAGACCCCCTGTAACAGGAAATTTTGTCCGAGTAAAAAACTAGGGTTAGGTAACCCCGCGAGAGAATTGAAACACATTTTTTTCGGTAATTGTTACCTTCTACTAATCTGAGGGTCAACTCAACTAAGATTAAAAGATACTCGCTCATGAAGAGTGATGCCCTAATTGTCAGGAGGACAGCTTGGACATTTCTTATAGACCTGAAGAATCGATGAAGGCCCTGATTCATCTTGGAACCGTTGGACACTTCCCTCTTTTTCACGATGTGTGGATGAGTGATCCTGATATGAAAGAAAGACGCTTTCAAAAAATAACAGGAATAGAGCGAGCGCGAGCTAAAAAACTTTTCCAGCAAGTTTCAAAGCACCGTCAGCTGGAACATAAAAAAACAGTTCTTCTCTCAATGAACGATGAAGATAGAAAACTCTTCATGAAAGCTTTCTTTAAGCTGGTGGAAGGAAAAATCCTGGACCAGAAAATGGAGCTTCATTAGTAAATGACTAAAAAAATCCTCTTCACAATAATTTTAGCTGCCACTGTCTCGCCTGCTTTTGGTGAATACAGGGTCTATCAATATTATGTCAGGACAAAAGTCGATAACATCAATCCCGGAAATGCCCAGGTCGTGACCTCAACATTAAATCCTACTAGCTACGCTGCCTATCATGGTGGTAAACTATCATTAGAAGTAAATCTTTTAAGGTCATGGGTATGTATGGGTGATACATCTAAACAATCTGTCTGCTCTATTTCAGAAGGCAAAGAACTGAAGGGAGCTCTTCAATGAAAGTTGAAACTTCCGCCCAGGCACAGGCCTTCAAAGACAACGAAGATCTTTTAAAGAGAATGAATAAAGGTCTCGACAGGAAAATCGCCAATAAAGAACAGGAAATAAAACAAGTCGACGTTCTTTACGATAAAAAAATCGAAGCAGCGAATATCGAGGGTGAGCATGACTTCGCCAATAATCTCGACCGTAATCAGGCACGAATCATCGGCGAATCAAATCAATTTGAAGAAAAAATTAAAGGTTATCAGGATCGACTGAAAAAGGCGCGCGATGGCGTGACTCTGGAAGAGACGACTCTCAAGTCTGCACAAACAGAAAAGCTTGAAGACATGAAAAAGCAGATGGAAAATAATTTCCAGGACCAGTATTTCAATACGCAGGAAAACAGCAGGGAAATTCAGGCCTCGACTCAGGATACTATCAAGGACATTACTGCAAAATCAAAATCGGAACGTGCAAAAGTTCAATCCGAATCACAGTCACAAGTAAATGCATTATCTTCAGAGCTTAATGCAAAAGGCGTGAACATTGAAAAAGACTATAATGACAAACTCAATCAGCAGTTAAGAATTCACTCTGCGGAACTGGCAGAACAACGTGACCAGCTTAAAAAAGTTGATATGGTTGAGGCCGGAAAAAATAAGCGTCTTATAGATGAAAAAACCCGTGTTAATCAGGAGCAGCTGAACTATCAGGATAAACATCAGCAGGAAATGTTAAAGCAGCGTGATGCCGACTTTAAAGTCCGTTACGAAAACCTGGTTAAGCAGCATGACACTACGATAAAAGAGCTTACCGCTCATTTAGACGTCGATGTAAAAAAGATGGTCGAAAAAACTTCGACTCAGAAAAAAATATTAGACTCTCGTGAAAGTGATCCGTTCTATCATGTTGATCAATTAGCTCCGAAAATGGTTGAAGATTTAAAAACTGTGACGGTCTCAATACCGGTTGCTGAATATGAAAAAGAAAATGTTCATTTGTCGACTCAAGGACGACTGGTGAAAGTAACTCTTTCTAGAAAATATACTGATACATTAGCTTCAGAAGACGGAACTCTTAACAGATCAACACGCAGTGAGCTTTTCAGTAAAGAGCTTCCAGTTAAAGATATTTTAAATCCCAAGGACATCGTTCAGAGTTATGAAGATGGGATACTTTCATTTAAAATCAAAAAGGCTTAATCAACGGCCGGCGACTTAGAATCAATCTGATGATAATGAACACGGTCTGCCTGAACAATGTCTCGTAACTCATCACCCATAATTCTCATTTTTTTCGGATGCAGATAAACATAAAAATCGATGTGTCGCTTATTGGTTTCTTTATCGATGATCTGTTCATGAAGCTCATCAATTCTGTCAGTCGTATTAAAAACAATTTCCTTCACCAGATTTTTAATGTCTCCGTGAGATAAAATTTCGATGTGAAAATACTTGTGATTTTTTGTCGATTCAAATCCCTGATAGATCGGCCCAAGTAGTTTTAAAACCGATAAAATCGTGACGGTAAAAATCGCTGCAATAACCGGAAAGCCGTATCCGATTGTCATCCCGATTGACGCCACAACCCAAATAGTGGCCGCTGTTGTCAGACCGATGATGTTTCCTTTGTCTTTCATGATGGCACCGGCACCGAGAAAACCGATCCCCGAAACAATTTGCGCTGGAATCCTCGCAGAGTCGTATTCAATCCCACCGCCCTGAACATGCCCGAGCATTGAGATCGCTGTATAAAGTGTGGCCCCCAGACAAATCAAAACGTTGGTTTTGATCCCGGCATTTTTCATTTTTTGTTCGCGGTCATACCCGACCATACTTCCCAGAACGAGTCCTGTGACGATCTTGATTCCCATTCCGAGATAGACGTCAACTTGTCCGAGATGCTCGATATAAACAGTTTGGCTGTAATCCATTTTTTCACTAATCCTTTTTAACTATTATTTTATTCTGCTATACTTCATGAAAGAGAGCAATACAGTTTATGAAAAGACCTCACCTCGTCCATTTTTTAGCGATAATCACTGATGATGCCATAAACATTAAAGCTTCCATCACGCTCAAAGAAAACCTGATAGCGCAGAACCTTGATCTCGATATCCCTACACCCAAATTCCCCATTCAGGCCCTTCGACTTTTAAATGCCTATCAATTTACAATGAAAATAATTGGGGTATCAAAGGACCAAAAAGAAATTTATAAAAAATCTTTTGAGTCAGATTCATTTGGAAATTTTAACTTCAAAATTCCCCTGACTAAAGACAGGCAGGATATTGAAATACTCCAGTTATATGAAACAAGAAAAAAACCAGGGCTGGAACTTCATCTTGGAACTTACATCCCGCTGCGGATTTTTTCTCCGAAAAAAATTATCATCTGCGATTTCGATAAGACTCTTGTCGATACAAAATACTCAACGACTAAAGAAGTGTACCGCTCGCTCACCAGATCACTGGAGGAAAATCCAACGGTCATGAGCAGTGTGGAAATTCTTCACCGCTATATCCGTCGTGGTCATCATCCGTTTATTCTTTCGGCCTCTCCACATTTTTACGAAGATGCCATGAGAGACTGGTTGTATAAAAACAGTATTTTTTCTGCGGGAATTTTTCTGAAAGACTACCGCCACTTTTTTTCTTTTCTCGACGGAGAACTAACGACCAAAGATTTAAAGCTGCAGGGATTATATAAGCTCAATCACCTGCTGGATATTCTGCTTATGACAGGAATCCCCGATGAACTCGTACTCATGGGTGATAACTTCGAATCCGACCCGGCGATTTATCTCACGCTGACCAAAATTCTGCGCGAAGATATCGATCCGTGGGTAGTATGGAATGACGTTAAAGAGCAGGATATTTTTCAGCTTAAGAAAAAACAAAACTCACAGTTTTTGAACAAAATTTATCAGCTGGATAATTTACTGACGAGAAAAAGAAAAGAATCAGGCGGCAAAAAAATAGCGATAAAGATTTTTATCAGAAAACGTTTTCCAACGGATGAACTGATTGCTCCACCAGCATTTGAAAAACAAAAAAACTATCTCGACATGATCGAGATGTACGACGGGCTATATCAGAAAGAATTTGAAAAAATGATGGAGCTTCAGGCGAAAAGTGTAAAAGGTGCAGAGAGCACGATATAGCCGAGGCTTAATAACAGACCAGTTCTGTGGAATTTTTTCGCCTGTTCATTGTCACCTTTGAACATTCCCTTGGTAAGAGGAAGACTGGCAAAATCAAATTTGATAATCTCTAAATAAACTCTCGCCACAGCTGCAATCAAAAGGAGGATATTTAACCACTGATTGCTTCCGGCCGCACTCTCATTTACAATATCAAACATACACACCTCAAATGGACAAAATCCCCTATGGATCTTATTACTCTGATCGGCGATATCGATGAAAACTTTTACCAGCTTGGCCTTAAAGACAAAGAGGTAGGCAAGCTCGTTCATCACGACGTAAAAATGATGCTTAGAACTCCATGGAAGCCAGTTAACATGGTGATTGAAGAAATCGGCAAGGCCGTATTAAAAAATTCTCTATTGAGAAAGGCAGACTATTATACTCACCTTAAACATTATGCTGAAGGTCTGGGTATATCGCTGGAAGAATGCGCTTATGTCATGCTGATTCCCGAACTCGTAAGTTCGATGAGTAAATGGGCACCGGGATTCATCAAAGGAAACCTGGGCTGTTCGAGTTTTATGACAAGAAATCCGGAAGGCCATGTGATTCACGGGCGCATCCTGGATTTTCCTCTACAGGGCTCATATGACGTTTATGAACGTGCGATTCAGTACGACCTGAATGGAATGCCAAAGACTCTAGGTTTTGGTTCAAAGGGAATTCCCTATCCTTCAATTACACTCATGACTGAAGATGGAATCACACTGGCCCTACACCAGAAATTTACCAACATTTTTAATCCACAGGGAATGTCCATCTTCGAATATATTTTGAAGATGATAAAAACAGCAAACGATAAACCGTCAATCATCGAGTTCATTAAAAATCACCAGACAATAACGACGTGGTGTTTGTATATGACTTTTAAAAACGGTGAAGTACTGGCGTGTGATCTCTCTGGTGATAAACCGTTCATCAACGAACTGAATGTCCCCGATTCAGGAATTCTTTATTTCTGCAATCATCTGGAAGATAAATCCCTCAATCAAAGACAATATTTACCTCTGGGATTCGATCAGTACAATCTGATGCGCGAAGAAGTGGCCGCAAAAAAAATCGTGAATTTCATGAACAAGAAAAAGACCCAACCTTCACAGCTTGAATTACTGCAGATGATGTCGACGCCTCTGGATCAAAAACTTAAAGATGATGATTTTAAATCTTATAACCTGGATAATCTCACTCCAAGCAGTATCAGTGTCATGACGATGAATCCCACTGATGGCTCTTCTCTTTATCTCGGTGGTCTTGCTCCAAAAGTTTTTACAGACAACGTCTTTGAAATCAAAGATGCTTTTAACAGAGTGAAAATTGAACCTGTTAAAATAAAAAGTGAATCTGTTGTTGATCCTGAATACCATCTGGGTCTTCGTTCTTTTATGGATGCACAAAAAGGGTTTGATGCCCACAACTCGATTGAAATTTACCATAATCTACAGATGGCCATCGATCACCTGGAAAAATATCCTGAAAGAAAAATTGCAGAATTTTATTTTTTAATTGCCCAGTATCTTTATGAATCTCATAACAAAGTCCTGGCAAGCCTTCTGAATGAATTTAAAAAATTTGAAGACAAACTTCCGCCCTACCTTAATGACCACTGCCTGATGTTCATCGGAAGGCTTGAGCGTATTTTAAAAATGCCGCCGAGTCTGGAAGAAGATAAAATCCAGACAAAAAAACTTCGTGAAATTTATCAGAAAGAACTGATGATTCCGAGAGCAGTCTTTCATGTCGCCAGCAAAGGAATGATTATTCCGCGCATTGATATTCTCGATGTGATTTATGTCTTAACGACATGATCCTTTTGAAAAAATAAACATGCCATAAATGTGATGATAATAAATGGAATGGACCATTGTTGAAGCTTATCTGATGGCCATCTGCCGATGAAATCAGTTGATGCAAATGTAATAATGGCCGCAAACGCAGTCAGCATAATTTTGTAACTCATTTTCGTTTTTACATTCGGGTGACCAATCAAAAAGGCCAGAGGAATCGCCACGGCCATGAGTTGATGAGGTAGTGATTCAGGCATAAAAAACAAAAATGCCAGAATCCCCATGCAATAACTAAATCCTTCTTCGTATAAACTTTTTGTTTTTGCTTTGATCCAGTAAATAATCAGAGAAGAAATTCCCAGTAATGTGGTTATCTTCCAGTAAAATTCCACCTTTTCATTTTTTCCATAAACTCTCAGCATAAAAGCACGAAGCGACTGACTCTTGGGTGTACTTCCATCAAAATACTCGCTGTCGGCCAGGCAAATATCGATCCAGTTTTTCCACAACATACTAAACTGATGAACGGCATTGTGGTAATAAAGCCACGCCAGGAAAATTAAATTTAAAAAAATGAATAAAAGAATTCCGGACAATAAAAAACGAATTTTTCTGGAAGTACCCTCTGCCTTGATCAGTCCATGAATAAGCAGTATGCCTGGAAAAATCTTTAATGATGCTGCAAATGAGATACTGACCCCATCTCGCACAGTTTGTTTCTTGAGAAAAAAGTAAAGGCCAAGACTAAAACTTAAAAACATTAATCCTGCGGTCTGACCGCTAAAATAAGAATCCATGTAATACCTGAAAGTCATCAGAGATGATAAGGATGCGGCCAGCAGAGGCCACTGTGAATTGACAATAACCAGTGATTGATAAAGAAAATAAAAAGCTATGCCAAAAGCGAAGGCCTGTACAACAACCCAAACTTTTCGGGCTTCACTTTCTGTAAAATGATCAGGCCATGTGAAACTTACCAGTGAATAAGGAATGTATCGAAAGGGAAAAGGTCCGTCTTTTCTAGTATAGATATTGTCCCAGTTAGAATCTGCAAGTCGAACAGATGTTTTATAATAAACACTAAAATCATTATTGCCGGCCTTTTCAGTTTTCTTAAACTGAACAAAGGCACCAATTAAAAACACCAGAACTGCCGTAACAAAAACAACCAGTATTTTTTTACTCTGAATCTCTGCTCTAAACAATTTACTCATTTTACTGGCAACCTCAGCAATGATTTAATTTTGTTTTTCATTTGATTTTCATAAAACAGCCGCCCTGGATGTTTCCTGGCCGGATCAAAAGAGCTGACTTTCATAACTTCCATTTTTCTTTTCATAATAAATATTTTGAAAAGTCCGGAAAAAAGGATAGCAAGAATTACAAACTGGCTTCTGTAAAAGAATACTTTTTTTAAAAATGAATGCCCTTCAGAAAGCTTAAAATTAATAGTTTCAATTTCTCCCTGTACTGGGCCTGCCCTTAGTGCAGAAACCCTCACAAAGAACGTCTCATAGGCATTGTAGAGTGAAAAACAGTAATGAGGTTTTGAAAGTTTTGAGGCAATCGAGTGCCCAATGATAAAAGCTGAATCATGATCAACATGGCCACCTTCAAATACCGGAGTTAAAATAGCATCTGAAGATTGTATCAAGGAATTTTTTTCCAGAAGACTTTCAACAATTTCTTTGCAATTTTTCAGATTGCCGTCATTAATTTTATTAAGTCTACCAAACTGGTGGATAGTTACATTGGGAAAATGACTTAACATTTTTTTCGATTCTTCCTCTCGAATAGAGTTGGAATCTGAAGTGATGAAGAAAATATTTATCTTCCAGCCTTCATTAATTTTTTGATTAATAAGCGGGAGAGCAAAAAGTTCGTCATCGGAATGCGGTAATAAGATGGACAAATTTTTAATCACTTACTAAGATTATAGTAAGATATTATATATTCAACATAAATGAGGCGTATGCAGGCTTGTATTATAGTTCCGTGCTTTAACGAAGAAAAGCGCATTTCCAGCGATAGCTTTATCAAATTTTCAAATGATAATGACCATATTAGTTTTATTTTCGTCAATGATGGAAGTACTGACAATACGAACGAAGTTCTAACTCATATCACAACAGAATCTCCAAAAAACTCTTTTATCAAGCTTTCTCACAATCAGGGGAAGGCCGCTGCTGTACGCGCAGGAATGCTATTAGCACACCAAAAAGGTTTTACTCACATTGGTTACCTGGACGCAGATTTGACTATCCCGCTTGAGACAGCAAAGGGACTCATTCGTTCCCTGGATGAAAAGAAAGTCGATTTTGTTTTTGCCTCAAGAACGAAGAGATTCAAGAGACAAAAAGGACAGAGTCTTTTCCGCCAGACAATCGGGCATTCATTCTCACTTTTATCGAGAACAATTCTGCAAATGCCTATAAAAGACACTCAATGTGGTGCTAAATTTTTCAGGTCAACCAATGTTCCCGTATTGTTTGAAGCACCGTTTATGAGTAAATGGATCTTTGATGTAGAAATCTTTTTCCGCTTTAAAGAACATCACCATGGAAACGTGAAAACTAATTTTTTCGAGTACCCGCTTGATTACTGGGAAGACAATCATGATTCAAAAGTAAAATTTATGGATTATGTAAAAGTCCCTTATACGTTAATGTCGATTTTTATCTACTACCGTACATAAAAAAGGCTTCCCTGAGGAAGCCTTTTTAATTTCATAATCTAATTTATATTTCTTACTGACATCTTCTCCATTGAAACTGGTATAACATCCCAGTCTTGAAGTCGGCCGAATCTACAGTCGCCATAGCTTCGTCGTTGTAGCGGTTTGTTTTAACCAGCATGGCCGCATTCACGCGAAGAATAGTATCAGCACCACATGGAGACCAGACCTGTGCCTGGATGCCGATATCGTTTTTAAACGTGTAGTCTGTATCTGTCTTCCCCAAAAAAGTTTTATCAAAACGAGGTCCCAGTGATCCAGCTAAAAAGTATTCAGCTGTAAGTCTGGCAGAGGCCTGTCCTGGAAGTGAAACGTAACCGCGGTAGTCTACATTTATAACTGAAACTGAAAACCCTGATGGTACGTGGACCGGAATAGCGATGTTACAAGTTTTTCTTTCAAGAACCTTATTCATCCCGCCCGCTTCAACAATAAACTGATCGAAAATAAGTGAGAGTGATTTTTTATCATCACTTAAAGTGACAGAAGCAGTATTGGCCGGACATCCGTTACCACCGTAACCAGGAATTCCTAATTGAACATCATTAAGATCAGCAAAAGCAGTTGTCGACATTGCCAGTAGTCCGAGACAGAGTCCTTTCATCATCATCTTTTTCATTCGTTTCCCCCTCTTTGGAAATTTTTGGAAATTTATTTTCAAAACAATTTTTTTGTTTCGATAATTATTTTTTAATTGATTTAAATTTCTTTTGGAAGCACAAAACAAGCGTGCATTCTGTTTGATCGCCACGTGGTTTTTTCAATTCTCAAATCACCGCCAGCTGGCGGACAAACTATGTGTTACCCTCTTTTACTATTGAATAGAGTTTTTTTATCCCTTACATATAGATCTAGGGGGGCCTATGAAACAAATAATCACAACACTTCTTTTTGCATCTACTATGTCTGCATCTTTAATGGCAGCAGACTTTCAATTACAAAATATCCGCGTGGGTGGAACAGGTTGTCCCAGTGAGCAGTCACAGATTATCCTTGCTCCCGATTCAAGTGCAGCGAGTATAATTTTTTCCCAGTTTGAGTCACGTGTACCTTCTACAGAACTGGGTCCGAAAGTTCAGAGAAACATTTCTACTTTAAACTGCAATATCTTTTTAGATGTGAAAGTTCCTGCTGGAATAAAACTTGATTCAATGGAAGTCAGCTATGACATGCGTGGTTTTACGACACTTGATAGAGGTGTTTTGGGAAGCTTTAGAAGTTACCTTGTAAGTAGAACAGGTTTAGGGACTGAATCTCAAAGCAGAAACCCTGAAGTACTGGCAGAAAAATTATGGAGCAATTCTTCTGTTAACCAGCAGGAAGATTTTACGGTAAGTGCAGTGAAAAATATTTCGATTCCATCACAATGTGGGCGCGGACAGAGCTCCGACATCGTAACACTCAGACTGCAAAATACTCTTTCAAGCCAGATCATGGCCGGATTTGAAAACCAGGCGCAAGGGACTATTACAATGGATACATCCGACATCAAAGGAGGATTAAGAATCCGTGCCCTCACTTCATCATGTGGAGGAAATTCGCCTGACCGTCCGAATAATGGCGGTCGCAACTGCAGAATTATTCGCGTAAACGGAAGATCTCAGCAGGTTTGCATCTAATAAAAATGACAAAACTGGTGCCGTAGTGGCGCCAGTTTTACTCTATAAAGGTGTTTTTTTCACACATATGCAGGCATTAACTAACTCTTTCTCTACAACTTCTGTTTTTTGTACCGGAGTCAATTCTGGTTTGTTAAAACTGTTAAATATGAATGAATCACAGATAGAACATTCGAAAATTTCCTCAACACTTAATCTTCAGCTGCGTGAAATGACCGCAGAGTATTTATTAAAGCACCCGACACTGACACTAAATGCTCTGGCCCAAAGATCCGGTGTTCCTGCAACCACGATGAGAAGACTCATGCAGGAAGAACAAAGAAGTGAGCTAGCTCCTCACTCTGTACTCGCTCTCGTGTCTTACCTGTTAAAAGAAAAAAAGATCTCGAAAATTTTAAAAATGGTTCAGGGCCCGGTAGCAGAACTTCTTAATAAATGTTTCGATCAGTTTATTTTCGATGAAAAATCTTCTGATCATGAAATGCACACTGACCTCAATACAATATTCCAGGATAAGTTCAGTTACCTGATCTATAAAATGGCGGCCAATAAGTGCGGAACAAGCATTGAAGAAGTGAAAGATGCTTTTGGATTGATGGGTTTGAAAAAACTTAGCGACCTGATAGAGAAAAAATGGATCGTGGCGGATGAGGTCCGCCTTCACGCCAGACAAAAAAACTTTTCCGTCGATCTCTCACTTGCCCACGAATTAAGCCATGCACTCATCGACCTGTACAAACCTTGCGATGTGAAACACGGACAAAATCTTTTTTACTCTCTTTCTGAAGGAATGAATGAAGAAGGAATAAAGAAAATAAAAGAAATAGAAAAAGAAGCTGTAAAAAAAATATTTGATCTCATGAATACTGAAAATCTGCAGGGAACAATTCCCTACTTCGCTCTGGTCGTCTCCGATACAATGGGGCCGACACCGACAAATGAATTACTAACTGGAGTTCTTCAATGAAAATAATACTACTATCTCTTGTTCTTTTTTCAACAATCCAATCCGTCTTCGCACTAGATCAGGCCGGCATTGATCAGTTGAAAAAACAAGGTTTCGAAGTCCGCATGGGAGAACTTACCGGAGCAGGATCAAGACTTTCATTGTCGCACCTCGCAGGTTTCATTCATCCGCATGGAATTGTGATGAAACAGGACTGCAAAAGTATTGCTGTTTCCCAGTCGAGTGATAAGGTAGACCCGAAAATTTCAGACGTAACCAAAGTCGTTGTGGATCAAAGTGTAATTCAGGCCTCTGAGTTTGAAGGTTTTTTTACTTTTCAATAAATTTAAGATAATTTCAGGGGCATGGAAAATACCAACACGCCCCTAAATTTCTGGAGTCAGGTCTGGCAGGATGGAACAATCAGGTTTCACCAGAACGTTTACAACCAGCAAATGGTCAGCAAATTTAGAAATGCTGATCTTAAAAATAAAACAGTTCTTATCCCGCTTGCCGGAAAAACCCGCGATATTTTATTTTTTCTTGAAAAAGGTGCGATCGTTACGGCAATTGAATTTGTCGAACAGGCGGCGATTGAATTTTTCACTGAAAATAAAATTCCTTTCACAAAAGAAAATAATATTTATCGTGCAGAAAATCTTACTTTTATCATTTCTGATTTTTTCAAATACACTACGAAAGCAAAATTTGATGTCATGTACGATCGTGCCAGTCAGGTAGTTTTCGCTCCAGAAGACAGACCTGAATATTATCAGCACATGAGCACTCTTATTGATTCTCACACAGATTTACTCGTTGGTGCTATTTATCATCAAGGTCCGGCCGGTTTCGGTCCTCCTCACAAGATTTCTCCCGAAGAAGTTACAACGGCCTATAAAAAAATGGGAATTCATTTAAAGAGTTTTGCAGAGCAGACTAATACAACCAATGAAAAATTACAGGCCTTGGGCGTCTCAACGATGACTTCCTATTATCTGACTAATCATTAATTATTTCGCCGGCAATTTTAAAACACCCTGAATGTTTTTAATGGAAAATCTCATGGCATTTACGTCTTCACGAAGCGGTTCGATGTCATTATTTTTCATCGCAAGAATGTCTGATTTCATTTTTTCCATTTCAGATGCTTCAGCTTTTTGTCCGTCTGTTTTGGCCGGAGTTTTTTTATCCACCACCATCTGATCCTGAATTTTTTTAATATCAGAATCTTTTGCAGAAAGATTAGTCTCGAGCGATTTTAGTTTTACTGTATTGGCCTCGAGCTTTGCCTCAATATTTTTTAGTTGTCCGGATAAATCCGTGAGGTATTTTTCGATGACTTCAATCTGCTCTTTTTTATTGATCCCCGTATTGTCAGTGCTCTCATAAACCTTAATCTCTGCATAGCACAATTGAGCTGAAACAAGGGCCAGAACCACAACCAGTGATTTCATCATAAAAAACTCCAAAAATTAGGACATTACACTTAATAAAAATAACATTTTTTCTAAAAAACCCCTATAAAAATCAATTCCTGACTAACCAAATCTAATAATCTGTGTTAGTTTTACCAATCATTTTTTTATTATAAACAGTTGAATTTCTTATTGAGGAGTTTCCATG
>JACMNL010000100.1 GCA_014378525.1 Bacteriovorax sp. | reverse complement strand
TGATCATAATCACGAAGACTTAAAAAACAAAGGAGCAATTATGGTACGACTATACGAGGTTGGTAGTGGACGACTCAAAAAAATTTAATCATTTCAAAAAAATAAAAGCATGCTTTCCCATAAACTTTTTACCATAATCATTGGATTGCTGATTCAATGCCCGCTCTTCCATGTTTATTCGTCTTCTTAAAATAAGAGCATTGCCTAAAGATCCAAGAATTAAAATCACAGGACATCCTAGTAATAATGGTAGAAAAAAGAACTCTAAAATAACGGCTAAATAATTAGGATGTTTAAGGTATACATACGGCCCTTTATTGATGATCATGTGCTCTTTCATTTCGTAGACATCAACTGACCAATATTTTCCTAGAGTGAATATAGCACTCCATCGTAGTATTTGTGCCAAAACTAAAATTAAAATAATTATATATAATATGAAGCCTTCGCGAAGATGCCCCCACATATATGCTTCTAAAAACAACAGACAAAACCACAGTCCATGAAAAATCTTCATTTGACGAGATTCAACAGGATTTAATATTTTTAATTCCATATCTTTTTTCAATATGCGTTTGTTACTTGTACTTACGACTAATTCAAGCAATCTCTCCAAAATATAAAATGAAATAATCGTAATACTTAAATTTAACATTTTCTCACCAATGATAGTTCTAGCGAAAATGCAGGCCCCATTGCTAACATAATTCCTTTTTCATTTTTTTTAATATTTTTTCTTTTCATTGTTTTTTCCAAGACATTGATTACAGAGACTGATGAAACGTTGCCATGATCTGCAAGGCTCTCCCAACTTAGGTCAAAGTCTTCTCTTTTTCCTTCAATTGCTTCAACTAAAGCATCAAGTACTTTTGGTCCACCTGGATGAGCAATAAAAAAAGTTACATCATTTTTCTCTAGACCACATTCATATATAAACTTCTCAACATCTTTTCCAATTTGTTTTCGCACAAGATTGGGAATATCACTTGAAAGTTTTATTTGAAAACCAGTCTCGACCATTTCCCAGCCCATATAGTGTTCTGTATTAGGATAGAAATAACTTTTGGTTTCTATGATTTCTAAAAATGCAGATTTGGCCAGAGGATGTTCATTCCCTACAAGTAAAACCGCCCCCGCACCATCACCAAAAAGCGAAGTGCCAACAAGATTGGCCAAACTGCAATCTTGAAATTGAAATGTGAGAGAGCACAGTTCTGTGACCAATACAAGCGCGGCCTCTTTTGGATGACCAAACAGATAATCATTAACTCGATTAATCCCGGCGACTCCACCTAAACAACCCAGGCCAAAAAGGGGCAATCGTTTGGTGTTTTTTCCTAACGCTGTATGATTCATAAGCAAGGCCTCAAGGCTTGGAACACATAATCCCGTACTATTAACAGAGGCAACTAGGGTAATGTCTTCAGGAGAAATTTTTACTTGCGCTAAAATGCTTTCAATATTTTTTTGTTGCAGTGATAAAGCAATTTCCTTCCAATGATTATTTCGTTCACCAAAATTTCCAAGTTTTTGGTATTGCAACAACGGAAGAGCAAGATTTCGATTTTTAACACAAGTAGAATCAAAAAACTGACTAATTATGTCGGCTTTTTCAGGCCATATAAATGTTACTGTCTTTTTGATTTCATTTTGATCATAAGAATTTTTTGGAAAAGTAGTCTGGGCAATATAAATATACGACATGGTTACCTCTAGCAAGATCAATGCAGAAAAGGTGCCAATAAATTTGTAATACTGAAGATACAGCAATTTTTGTAAAAAATAGTAATGGTTCATTATCGAGAGTTGAAATGATTTTCTTTGTAATAGCCAATAAGTGTTTTGCTTTTATTTTGAAAACAATTTTATTGAAAGACGGACATAAAATTGTCAGAAAAAATTCATAAACCATTAAGTTTTAGAGCGCGGAATAACTGATTGATTGGAACATATTTCCGGTATTTTTGGCTTCGAAATTTAACCAATATTTCAAATAAAAATTTTGACAGTACCACACGCCACTAAAGCGCAACTGTGAACACGATTCAATTTCCTAATAAATTTTAAAACAAATAATCTATCAGAACTTATCAAATTATAAGATTTGTTCAGTTGCAACTTATGACTTCGGTAGAACCAACTTAGCGATTGCTAGGATGAGCTTTCTTGTGTCCACAGGCTTTGATATATGCGACTGAAAACCCGCAATATGTATGCGATGAATATCATCTATGCCAGCGTAAGCAGTGAGGGCCATTGCGGGTATCTTTGAAAGTGGCGACTCCAACGCCCTGACTTTTTTAATCAAACTATACCCATCTTCAATCGGCATCGAAATATCGCTGATTAAAATATCGGGGTTAAATTCTTCGAGAAAAATGAAGCCTTCACTCACTGATTCAGCCGTTTTTGTTTTTGCACCGTAGGATTGAAGCATAACTGCAAAGGCTTCCCTTAAGTCTATATCATCATCCACCAATAAAATCCGCAAACCATGGAGAGATACTTCTGCCGCTGCCTCTGCCTCTGCCTCTGCCTCTGCCTCTGCCTCTGCCTCTGCCTCTGCCTCTGCCTCTGCCTCTGCCAACTTTTTTACTGCAAGTTTTATTGGAAGTAGAACGGTAAAAGTTGTGCCTTCTCCTTCTCCTGGGCTTTCAACGGTGACCATTCCTTCGTGCAATTCAACCAATTGTTTCACAATTGCTAATCCTAATCCTAGCCCACCGTACGCACGCGTACTAGTACTGTCTACTTGGCTAAAGCGGTTAAAAATGATGGGGATAAACTCTGGCTTTATTCCTTTTCCATCATCGCGCACTTTTAATTGAATGTGCTCTCCATTTGGCTGCTGAGTGCGATCCAACGTGATCCATATACTACCATTTTGTGCTGAAAATTTTATGGCGTTGGTTATGAGGTTCCACAATACCTGTTGAAGGCGATTTGGATCGGCAAAAATATTTTTTACCAAGGGGTGAATCACTGTGTTGATTTGAATTGATTTAGTGGAAGCCAAAGGGCGAGTTGAATCAATTGCGTCAGTAATGATCTTACTCGGATCAATTTCCTGAATAGATAATTTTAGTTTGCCCGCCTGAATCCTTGAAATATCTAAAAGATCTTCGATCAATTGTCCTTGTACTTTCGCATTTTTCTCTACAATCAGCATCCCGCGTTTGATCTGGTTAGCGTCAAGTTTTCCCAAATTAATCATATGTGCCCAAGTCAAAATTGTTGTCAGGGGAGTACGAAGTTCATGGGAAAGCATTGCCAAAAACTCATCTTTAGAGATATTTGCCTCTTGCTCTTTCAGCAAGAGATTAGCTCGCACTTTTTCGATTTCCTTCAGTGCCGTAACGTCACGAGCAGCTGCAAAAACACCAAGCACTTCGCCATACTCGTCCTTGTAAAGAGAGGCATTGTAGAGAACATCAGTTAGGCGACCATTTTTATGTCTAATAGTAAGTGGATAGTCGGAGACAAATCCTTCTACAAAGACTTGCTTATAGCCTTCTTGTGCCTTATCTGGCTCGGTGAAGTAACGAGAAAAATCGGCACCAATGAGCTGATCTCTAGATACACCTGTTACCTTTATAGAGCCTTCGTTGACGTCGGTAATAATACCGTCTGGGCTAATTGTTAACAGAGGATCAAGGCTGGCCTCGATCAGACTGCGTGCGTACTGTGAAGATCGCTGAAGTTGTACCATGGAAATTTTCAATTCTAGCAGACTTTTATTTCCCAAATCGATAACTTCTTGCTTCATCTGAACAGTGTGAGTAATTAAGCGCCGATATGAAGATATGACGATGCTGAGAAGTAATTGATTAAAGATTAAAGAAAGAAACCGAATTATCGCTTCTGATGTGCTTAGCATGTTGCCGAATGGACCAAAAAAAAAGTAGTCAACTACTAAACCAAGAATGACAGCAAAGAAAAGGCCCAAAGCAAACTCGCCATAAATGGTAATAATGCTTACAGTGAGAATTACTATGGAAGAAAGGTAAAAGTGCCAGGTCGAAAAAACAACTAATGTTATCAGTATACACGAGACGGCAAGCAAGGCTGAAACGATAATACGTTTCAATAGTGTCCGTTCTGTTTGAAAGAAACTGGATAATTCGGTTTCTATTTTGAGTCCTAAATAACTGCCAATTGGCATTTTGAACTTCTTTATATGAAACCTCTATTTTTTTACTTAATATTGCACGTTAAAATGCAGAATAGTTTTTTTTTATTGATTTTTTTACATATAGCACGTTTTAAAACTGTATTTGGTTACCAAATCCAACACAGTCGCTGCAAGCTGATCCCCATATCGAAAATACTAGTTTTCTGAGCAAATTGTAATTTTAAAGACAAAGAAAAGACGACCAGATATTTATGGTCTGGTCGTCATACAAATTCTTAAGCAAATTCGATTAAATTTTCGATCTCACCAAAATCAAATACATTCTTCAGGTCATTAAAACTTTTTTGAAAGATGTTACTTTCAGCTTTGATTTCTTGTTTTTGCGCTAGAGGCATTTTAATTTCTAAGGTCTGATCCAAATCGATTTTTTCACTTAGCTGCTTTTTCATTTCCCTGACTTCTGCGGACACAGCACCTGTCGAGCATTTTGCAATTTTAGCAATTTCTCTGAATGTCATTCCACTTTTTCTAAGCTTTCTAATTAAGTCACTATCACGAGTTTTTAATCGGCCAATTCTAATCCCTTTGGCCTTAGCATTGGCTAGACCATTACGAACTCTTTCAGCGATGAGATCGCGCTCAAGCTGGGCCACAGCTCCAAGAATTGTAAAGACGGCAGAACCAAGTGGGGTATTGGTATCAATATTTTCAGTAATAGAAACGAATCCGATATTCAATTTTTTGAACTCTTCTAATGCTCGCATTAGATGAGTCACACTTGTGATGACTGGATTTTCTCGAAACATGAATCATATTGTTTTTGGTTCCGATAATATCACTTCAAACATGGGGATTGTTTTTGGAATTCTTGCGCTTGTTTTCATCGTTTTCGTTTGCTTCGCCGCCCATATTCTCGCCTGGCGAATTCCAAGAAAGATTCAACATTTCTCTGCACATCTCTTAAGACCATTTTATCAACTCTTTTTTTACTCTTTGAAACCTCGTGCAAAATACAATGATGAGGACATCTCACCTTATTATTGGAAAAATGGAAAACTGCCAACAGATCCCACTTGGGAAGCCATGGCGAAAAATGACTTCAAAGATTTTCAATTAAAAATTCACGGATTGGTAGAAGAACCCATGGAGTTTTCTTTAGCAGATCTTCAAAAAATGGAAAAGCGAAGCCAGACAGTTTTGCATCATTGCATCCAAGGATGGTCAGGGATTGCCCAATGGGCCGGTGTCCCCATGTCGGAGATCGTTGCTCGCGTAAGGCCCAAGCCTGAAGCAAAGTTTATAATATGTTGGTCGTTCGGTGAAGGTCTCGAAGGAGGACGTTATTATGATTCACACTTGATTAAAGAGACTATGCATGAACAAACTCTTTTAGCATACGAGATGAACCATGCTCCTCTTCCAATCGATTATGGTGCGCCTCTGAGGCTTCGTATTGAAAATAAACTTGGTTTCAAAATGGTCAAATGGATTGAGTCCATTGAGTTCGTAGAGAGTTACCGAAAGATCGGGAAGGGGGAAGGCGGCAAGAGTGAGGATGATGAGTATTTTGGATTCTCTGCCGAGATTTAAAAACTAGAGAATTAAAAATATTATCCATGAATTTCCGGATAAGTAATTTTCTTTCTGTAGACTTTTGCAAATGTTGTTAAATTATGGGCCTTTACAATTGTCGAATTGAAAATATCCATCACTTCAAATCCTTGTATAAAGAGAGCATCAGAAATTAAGGAGCGATGGCATCTCCAGGGAACAGCTTCAGCACACATAATGACGGTTTTCTCTTTTTTAGCCAGCTCAATGAGTTGAGATAATCCTTCTTTAAATTCTTTGGTGAGCATATAGTCTGCATAGCCTCTGAATTGAGGACTTCTCCATCCACTATTTAAGTCGGATTCTGTAGGTCTTCGTCTTCCTCCCAAAATTTCTAAGTGAGTATAATTTATTCCAACTTTTTTAAGGGAATTTTTGAGATTTACTTTTCCAAACTGCGGACAATATTTGGAGCCTGGATAGTGGCGTACATCAACCAAATGCTCGATTTGATTTTCATCGAGCATTTCAATAAAATCTTTGATTGAATGGGTGGAATGGCCAATTGTAAAAATAATTTTACGTCTCATTATTTAAAACTAACAAGGAAATGATGAAATAAAAAATAGTATTTCTCATTTAACTCTAAAAAGTACAGTGCTCAAGCATTGTGGAATTAGATTTGCACTTGTATTTGCATGTTACTTAATTGTGGGGGCCAGGTAAGTTCCATTGGACTATTCTAAATTAGTTGTCGAGTAATTCCAGAATGACTGCATTCCCATCATGATCACCTGTTGTAAGATTTGAATCATCTTCAGGAATATTATTGTGAAGAAAGGCATAACCTGTTTCACGGGCACCAGCTTTCTGAATTAAGTTTTCCTCAAGATTTTTACGTGCTTCAAGAAAAGATACAAAAACATGATGCCTTGCTTGAGGAACTTCTATACTAAAAGCTCCGGTATAACAGTATTGATTATTTTGAAAAACCGGCCCAAAGATTCTTCCATGGTCATTAAGTTTTAAAAAAGAAGCATTCGAATAAGTGAATTCTTTATTTTTTTCACCTTCTTTTTCAGTAGATTTTTTTTCTATTTTAAATGAGGCCTGATCATAGACATCGTTATTGATTAAGACTCTGTAGCCATTAGAGTGACCGTTTCTTGGTCGAAAACCTGCCTGTCTCATGGATTTGTCGAGAATAATGTTTGCTTCAATTGGGCTTTGAGTTTGAACACATAAAATGACATTTATGGGTTCGCGAAGTTGTTTGTTTTTATATTTTTGATCGAGCCAGTGAGCAATATTACCTTTGGAGTCGAGCATCCAGATTCCAATATCAAATCCATTTGTGACAATTTCGTGATCGTTTGGGTTTGGAAATACCTTATTTAGCCCTTGAGCATGAAGATTATTAATCATGCTTGTTATAAAAATCGTGAATATCAATTTCATACAATCCACTCCTAACTACACCTTCTTATTCGAAGATTTTAGCAAAATGTATAAAGTTTTAGTGGATAGTGTGTGATTTCTACAGAGTCGAGCTTAGTGGCCAGACAAGCACGGTTTTCTTTCTCAAAGCCAGGTAAAGGATTATAATTTTAGGGATTATTCATGGACTTTGGGAATTCCACTCTCTGGAAGATTACAATCATTTAATCCAAGGTCGAGAGCAATATGACAAATTCTTGTCGAACTCATAACAGTTTGAGCTTTATTTTTATTGTAGGATGCGAGCGCATCTAAAGATCAAAAATTGGAGAAAGAAATGAAACGTTTATCCTTCCTTTTACTTTTACTCGCAATTTCAAGCAACGTATCTGCAGGAGAAAATCTTGCTCATCGCTGTGACTCACAAAAAAAATTCTGGGCGTTCAGCAGTTGCAGAGGCACTAACAAATGAAGAGGCCGGTGGGTATTGTGCTGATTGAAGTCGATAATCCCAATCTCTAATGCCTCTCTTTTTTTAGAAAATTTAATCACGGATGACTCTAAGAACAAGACGTTTTAATTCAGGTAAAACTTCTTTTTCAAACCATCTATTCTTGCTAAGCCAAATATTATTGAGAGGAGAGGGATGAGGAAGCGGAAAATATTTAGGAGTGTATTCCTTAAAAGAACGAACAGTCTCAGTGAGTGATTTCTTCTTCTCTTTTTTTAAATAAACATTATGAGAATAACTACCCACTAGAATAACTAATTTCAAATGAGGCATGATTGAAGTAATTCGTTGATGCCAGAAAGGGTAACATTCTTTTCTTGGTGGCAAATCCCCTTTATTTCCTTTTCCGGGATAACATTATTGCTCATAGAGCTTTAATGCTGAATGTCGCTTGAGGAAATGATCGAGAATTTTGGTTTTGGAGAAGATGGAACTGCTAAAGATTTTCCAGAAGCAAGAGTTGGGGATACACCACAAGTTGATGAACAATTCATTCCAAAAATTTCTTTAGGATATGCTTTTAGAAATTCACCTTTAGAAATTATGCAGGCCTTTGGTGCTATTGCTAACGGCGGAATGCTGATGAAGCCAATCATGGCCAATTCACAAAAATCGGAGAGTATTAGAAGAGTGATAAGTGCTGAGACTGCACAAAAGATGAAAGCGCTTCTTCAGAATGTTGTGACGTCGGGGACTGGCAAAAATGCACAGAGTCCTTTTTATACAATGGCAGGGAAAACAGCTTCAGCAAGACTTAATGATTATATGGGCATTGATTGGTACGGGACAAATAAGAAGCATGCCAATCTGGCGAGCTTCATGGGGTTTGCTCCAGTCAATAATCCTAGAGTACAAGTTTATGTCGCTTTGATGGATCCGGATACTGATAGAAATAAAACAGGCGCTCACGGTGGCGAGCACGCTGCTCCAGTTTTTAAGAATGTGGCCGAAAGTGTTTTGGCCTATCTGAAAGTTGCGCCTGATAAAATTTAATTTATGCCCGGGGCCTTTTTAGCTCCGGGTTTTTATGTTCTACTTTTCCTATGAAAAATTTCATTCTCCTGATCGTATTTCTTTTCACAATGAGCTGCAGTCATAATTTACCGGACTTCACTTCGCGATTATCTTCGCGTTTACCTACAGAAGGTAAGCCTGAAGCAATCGGTGAGTTCTCACTTGGATGTTTGCAAGGTGGACAGACTTTCAATGGTAAAGAAAAAGGTTTACTACTTTCTCAAATGAAACGCGGGCGTTACTGGGGACATCCAGATCTGATAAATATTCTCACACGAGCTGGAGCAGAGTTTGATAAAGAAAATAAAACTCTCATCATTGGAGATCTTTCACAATCCCGTGGAGGTCCTTCTTTAACTGGCCACAATTCTCATCAAACCGGTCTTGATGTTGATGTTTGGTTTAAAATTCTTACAGATAAAACTAAACCTTCTTTTTATGTGATGGAAACAGAAGAGATGAAACCTATTGCTGAATTAGGATCAGACCAGATTAAATTAATTAAATTTTTCGCTGACGATTCAAGCGTTGAGAGAATTTTTATTAATCCGGCCTTCAAAAAGACTTTATGTACTTCAAAGAAACTAACAGCAGATGAACAACACAAAATGAGAGCTTGGTGGGGTCATGATGACCATATTCATGTACGTTTAAAATGTCCGGCCGATAATCCGTCTTGTGTTTCTCAGAACGCAATTCCTGCAGGGGATGGTTGTGGAGATGAATTAAACTGGTGGTTTAGTGACGAAGCAAAAGATACTGATTCCAGCTGGACAGATATGAAGAATGTTTATCTGGATAAAATTAAAAAACTTCCACCGCAATGTTCATTTTATAATGAGACATTTTAAACTCTACGGATAATTATTTTCCAATTGTATATTCACCGCCAATTTCCAGTGCTTTTTTATAGGCCGGGCGTGAATGAATTTTTTCCAGATATTTTTTCGAGTATGGTCCAAAGTCGCCTGCACGAATAGTTCCAGCTTCCATCGGGAAACTCATTTGTATATCAGCTCCAGTAAACTCGTTTCCTGCGAACCACTCTGCCTTTGCCAGTTCACCTTCAATGAAATCGAAATTGTTTTTTAAGTTTGGATTAATAAAACTCGTGCGAACTTTTCCGGTAATTTTTTTAATAATCGGTTTAATAAAAAAAGGAACAGGTGAAGAATCAATTCTGTTAAAAATTAAAGCTAAGAGTAGAGGACTCATCGCTGTGCCTTCCGCAAAGTGCATCCAGTAATTATACTTCATCAATGCGGGAGTTCCCGGCGCTGGTTTTAATTTTCCATTGCCATATTTCTCAATCAGATATTCGATGATCACAGCAGACTCAGCAATCGTCACATCACCATCAGTGATAACAGGAGATTTACCCAATGGATGAATCATTTTTAACTCAGGTGGCGCAAGCATTGTTTCTTTATTTCTCTGATAATATTTTATCTCATACTTAATTCCAAGTTCTTCCAGCAGCCAGAGAATGCGTTGAGAACGTGAATTATTTAAGTGATGTAATGTAATCATAATTTTTCCAGTTTAATTTTTCAGGTCCATAGCGTTATGTTCTCACTTTTATAACTAACTTTAGCCTAACATTTTGATCAATTGTAATACTAAAGTAAAACCACGCCAAGTATGACTGTCATGGATAGCTTGAAAGGCATTAGTCTTGCTATAATCTCCAACGTGAAGAATAAAAAACCTATCGCTATTTTTGTCCCAGGCTACTATGGAACGACTCTGAAAGATGAGCAATCAGGTCGGCTTATCTGGGGCGACGCTAAAGAAATTATTTTCGGAAGAAAAACTCTGGCCCTTCCTATCGAAGGAATTTTAATTCCTGGAGCAATGATCTTAAAACCGCACATGATGATCAACGATAAAAAAATTCTCGGCGGTCTTCTTAAAGAAGATGCTTACGATAAAACTATTACTCATTTAAAAAATATCGGCATCAAAACAGTTTATCCACTGGCATGGGACTGGAGACGCGATCCTTATCTCGGTGTTGTTGCACTCGATGAACTTGTAAAAAAATGTAAAAAAAATCATCCTGATGAGTCCCTGGTTTTAGTCTCGCATAGTTTTGGCTCACTCATTTCCAGTTACTATTTACGATACGGCACTCAGGATTTTTCCAACGCAAAGGAAAACTGGGCAGGCCTCAATCATTTCAAAAAAATTATTTTATCGGCCACGCCTTTCAGAGGTTGCATGGCCATGTTCCGCAACATGCACTACGGGATTAAATTTGGTTTAAACAATAATATGCAGACAGCTCTAGCCATCAGCACATTTGAATCGAGCTATTACCTGATTCCCCCTCCGGGACTGGATCTGGTACAGGATGAAGAAGGAAAACTTCTTTCACTTGATCTTCACAACCCGCTTACATGGAAAGAAAATCAATACGGTTTATTTCATGAAAATTCTAAACTGCCGCAGGATAATGCTGAAGCCAACGAAGCAAAATTTAAATTCATTGACTATCACATGAGTCGTGCCAAAAAATTCTATGAATTAATTGAATCGGCAGTTGTCGCAATACCAGAAGTGGTGAAGCCCATACTTTATTTGTGTGGATATGGACACGATACTGTTCATCACGGTGTCTGGTTGAAGAAAAGTAAAAAACCGAATACATTTCTTTATTATCCAAAACATTTTAAGAAATGGAAAATTAAAATAGATCCTTCAAAAGTTTTTGGCGATGGTGATTCGACTGTACCTGACTTTTCGTTGAAACTTCCACGTTTTTTAAAAGATCTTAATACAACGGAAGTGCATTTAAATCTTTCTCACTTGAATGTACTTCAGAGTAGAGAGTCTCAACAAATTATTTCGGAATTTTTTTCCCAGTGATTAAACTTTAAATTTTCTCTTCGCAGTTTGAAGTTTCTGATAACTCTCAATCATTCGTAAATGCTTATCCAGCCCTTCAAACTTCATATTAGTTTTCGATAACCCGAAAAATCTGATTTCTCCAGTCACAGTGCCAATTGCATTGTTTATCGTCTCTTGCCCAAACATTCTTGTCATGTTCGGAACATAATCTGAAAGCTCAAGTTCATCATTAAGAGTAATATCTAAAACAGCATCCAGCGCTCTGTAATAAGCTCGTCTCGCCGTTGAGTTATCATTAAATGTCATGAACATCTCAACCAGCTCTTTCGCTTCTTCAAACTTTTTCATCGCCAGAAGTGCAAGACACTTTAATTCGCCGATGTTCAATTGTCCCCAGACAGTATTTTCATCAAATGCCACGCCGATCAGTTCACCGATCTTTGTGTAGTCATCAAGTTCGCTTTCATCCAGCTTCTTCACAAGTTTTGTAAGCGCTTTATTGTCCAGTGAATGTAGATTTAAAATATCTTCTCTGAAGTTGATTGCTTTATTGTGGTTGTCCCAGATCAAATCTTCCGGAAGATAAATTTCAGAGTAGTCGGGAACTAAAATTCTGCAGGCCTTAACTCCCAGCTCTTCGAAGTCAGAAATATAAACTTCTTTCTCCAGCTGGTTTAAAATATCCATCAGGTAATCGTATTCTTCTTTAGTCGATCCCGAAAAATCCCATTCAGTAAATTCATAATCAGATTTTTCACTGAAGAACTTCCATGAGATGACACCTGTCGAGTCAACGAAGTGATCGATGATATTGTTATGTTCAGAAATAGCATTTTGATTGAAAGTGGGAGGAGCGAGTACGTTGAAGCCTTCAAAACTTCTTCCTTGTAGAAGTTCAGTTAAACTTCTCTCAAGTGCGACTTCGAATTTCGGGTGAGCGCCGAAGGAAGCGAAGACTCCGCCGTTTTTCGGGTTCATCAACGTCACACACATGACCGGGAATTTTCCACCGAGTGAAGCGTCTTTTACGACGATAGGAAATCCTTCAGCTTCAAGTTTGGCAATTCCTTCCATGATGTGCGGGAATTTTTCAAGGATATGTTTTGGAACATCCGGAAGAGTCGTCTCTTCAAGGATAATCTGGTTTTTTACTGCACGTTCAAAAATTTCCGAAAGGCACTGAACACGTGCTTCGTATTTTGTATTGCCGGCACTCATTCCGTTACTGACGAATAAATTTCCGATCAGGTTCACAGGAATGTAAACAATTTTTTTGTCAGACTGACGCTCGTATGGAAGCGCACAGATGCCACGTTTAACATTTCCTGAGTTCGTATCAATTAAGTGAGACGCTTTAAGTTCATTTTCTGGATTGTATAAATCGAGAAGATAGTCATCCATCAAACCTTTTGGAAGAGAATCTTTCGGGCCGGGCTTAAACCATTTTTCACTCGGGTAATGTACGAAATCACCTTCAGCAATTTCTTCACCCAGGTACTGATCGTTATAAAGATAGTTGTTACTGATGCGTTCCAGGTATTCACCAAGTGCCGATGCAAGAGCTGCGTTTTTAGTTGAGCCCTTACCATTAGTGAAACACATTGGAGAGTCTGCATCGCGGATATGCACTGACCAGACGTGAGGAACCGGATTTCTCCATGAAGAAATCTCGAGTTTAATTCCAAGGCCTGCGATGATCTTTGTCATGTTATCGATAGTCTCTTCAAGGGAAAGGTCTTTTCCAAGAAGAACAGTTTTTGTTTTTGTATCAGTCGAATGTTTATACATCAGGCCCGAGTCCTGGCCTAAAACATTGTGTGTTTCGATTTGAAACTCAGGGCCTTCCTGAATAACTTTTTTAACAGTACATCTGTCGATGGATTTTAAAATTCCTTCGCGGTCGTGCTCAGAAATACTTTCCGGAAGATCTACATCGATCTGGAAAATTTGTTTGTATCTGTTTTCGGGATCGACAATATTATTTTGAGTAAGGCGGATATCTTCAGTCGGAATGTTTCTGGCAAGGCAGTAAACCTTTACAAAATAGGCCGCACACATGGCCGAAGAAGCTAAAAAATAATCAAAAGGGCCGGGAGCGGTTCCGTCGCCTTTATATCTTATGGGTTGGTCTGCAACCACAGTGTGGTCGTCGAAGCGTGCTTCTACTTTTAAATTGTCTAAAAAACGTACGTTGATTTGCATAATGCCTATGAAGTATCACCAAAAACACGGACTTAAAATTGAATAATCCGGGCGTAGGTAAGAATTACAGATTTTCAGAAGTATCTTTGGTGTGGGTGTGAAAACGGGCGTAAAAAGGGGGCAATTTCCGTTTCTTCTAACTTTAAACAAAGGATTCTTTATGAAAAAACCAGGGAATCGGACCTGTACGTAAATCAAATTTAACTGCTTCATTATCAAGCGGTGAAAAAGTGGCAAACGCTTAACTGGTTTGTAGATCACTTTAATTTTATTTTATTTGAGTGCCCTGAGAAATCAGGGCCTGTCAAAAAAATTATTCAGAAACAGATCCTTCAACGGCAGCAAAAAATTGTTGTTTCTGACCTATAACATGTCCTGCAGGAATCGGCTGCCCCAATTCATCAATTGAAAAAACACTCATTGGTAAATTAAGCGACTGACGTACTTTTTCCATTGTTGCAGGAACAAAAGGGTGAAGCATGATCATCAGGTTCTTTAAAATATAAAAGCACGAGTAAAGTGCATCGACACGTTCAGTTTCATCGTGTCGATCATCGTGAGGTTTGTATTGAACGAAAAAGCTGTTGATCAAACGTGCGTAGTTTTCAATCTGTCCAAGCAGGGTAATGTGATCGCCTTTTTCCATATTCTTTAAATACATCTGAACGATCTTCATTGTTTCTTTTTCTGCTTTTTCCAGAAGTTTTCCGTTGGGAACTACTCCGCCGAATTTCGACTGAGCAGCAGCAATCGGTTTCTCAAGGGCCGCATTTAAAGGGCCGGCAAGAAATTTATTTCTTTCGTTGAATGTTTCGAAATCAAAGTTCGATTGTTTTTCTGCAAGACTTAAAGTTGCCAGGAAATATCTCACCTGATCAGCATCGTATTTCATTTCTTCTGTCAGTTGATCAGCAAGAATATAATTTTTTCGTGACTTACTCATCTTCTCACCGTTCACCAGAAGATGGAAAACAGAATAGACATCAGTCATGGTGTAATTGTCATTGACTCCAATCCACATCGCTCCCTGCATAAGAACATAGAAGTAAACATTGTCCTGGCCTAAAAACTGGAAAATTCTCGCTTCAGGATCTTTCCAGAAACGTTCCCATTCTTTTGGATCTCTTCCTTGTTTGGCGAGAGCTACTTTTGAAAATGAAATGGGAGCAATAAGAGAGTCGGGCCATACGTATAATGTTTTTTCTACCATCTCGGGATCGATGTCGGCCGGAACAGAAACTCCCCATGTCACGTCTCTCGTGATTGATCTGTGTGCCCATCCACTTAGTGTTTCGCATGCAATACCTTGCGCTTCCAGATCACTTTTTCCGGTATTGAAGTCAGCAAGATTTTCAAATTGAACCACAACTTTTTTTCCGGGAGCATAACGGGATTTATGTTTTGGAAGTGTCGCTCTCATTTCCTTAAATGCCGGCTCATTTGTATTATCAAATTGAAATGCAGGCTGCACGGTTTCGAAAACTTCGTTGAAAAC
>JACMNL010000015.1 GCA_014378525.1 Bacteriovorax sp. | reverse complement strand
CATTTCTTTTTCTATTTCTTTTTCACTCAATATCTTTTGCAGCATCTTTAAAGTTCTTGTTCCACAATTCAAATCACCTTTTATAATGGAGTTAAAAATATTTTCTTGGTTGTCATTCGTGAAACCAAATAAACTATTAATAGCCACGAAGACAACTTCCAGATCACTCATTTCTTTTGAGTTCAGGTTTCGAGGACCTGAACCGTCATATTTTTCAAACATAACTGTCCTTGCTAAAATTTCATCACTTGCAATCGTTTTTAGGTATTCATAATCTTCCGAACTAAAACTTTCCTGCAGTCGAAGATACTCCAGCTTTTCTTTCAGTGTTAAAATACGCGCACTCGCTCCCAGTTCCATTAAATTTTGCAAAGTCTTGGAGAATAGTCTGTTTAAAAATGCCGGCTCGTAATACCCCAGTAAAAATGCACAATACGTATATGAACTTGCTACACTCAAGTGCCTTCTGAAAAGATCAGCATCACGTTCTATGAATATTAATCCTTCTGGCAGTTCAAGATTCGAAAATAATTTCCATGCAAGCTGATCAAGTTCAAACTGCACGACATTTTCTTTTTCAATAAACTCTTTGCGGAAAATAGCAATAAGTTTATCCCGCCATTGTATTTTATCTCTCATTAAAATTTCTTCGCTGTACTTGTCGTACAGAGCTTTCATTTCAAAATGAACATGAATATCAATTCCATCTTCCAGATAAATTTCTTTACCACTATCAAAAAATTTTTTTAATAAATCTAAATTAAGAGCTTCACCTTTTTTAGAAATTAAAACAGCATCACCACTATTTTTTTTCCAGAAAATATTTCCTGGTGAAAGAAGATCGTGTTGTATATTTTTAAAACTGAATTTCATTTGTTCCTTTAATTTTCTTGAGGGGTTACCTCATTAAACTATTCGGAATCTTGCTTAATAAAATGATTTTTTTTAGACAAAAAAAAGCCTCAGAATACCTGAGGCTTTTGTCGTAGTTCTATTGGACTAATCTTATTATTTGGTAGGATTAATTGGATTGTAACAACGATACATGTGCGTACTAGAGTGTTGAGTAAGTCCCGGAAAAGTTTGACGACAAACTTCCGTAGCATTCCAGCATCTTGGGTTGAAATGACATCCAGTTGGTGGATTCATCGGACTTGGAATGTCCCCTTGAAGAATAATTCTGTCTGCGCGATCAGCAGTCGTCGCATGAGGAATGGCCGAGAACAATGCTTTAGTATAAGGGTGTTTTGCGTCTCCATAAAGTTCTGACGACTCGGCAACTTCGACCATATTACCCAAATACATAACCGCAACACGGTTAGAAATGTACTCAACAACTTTTAAATCGTGGGCAATAAACAGGAAAGTTAAACCAAGATCTCTTTGAAGATCCATAAGTAAATTTACAACCTGAGCTTGTACAGAAACATCCAACGCCGAAACCGGTTCATCGCAAACGATGAATTCAGGTTCAACTGCAAGCGCGCGTGCGATACAGATACGTTGTCTCTGTCCACCTGAAAACTCATGTGGATATTTGTTAAGTGCATCTTGTGGAAGCTGAACTTGTGCCAACAACTGAAGTAAACGCGCCTTACGTGCAGTTTTTTCAGTGTGCAGTTCGTGAATATCCATTGGCTCAGAAAGAATATCACCAATTGTCATACGTGGGTTTAATGAAGCATATGGATCCTGAAAAATGATCTGCATTTTTCTTCTCACAGCTCTCATTTCACTCGGAGAAAACTTCACAATATCTTTTCCGTTGAAAAGAATTTCACCAGATGAAGGTTCGATCAGTCTTAAAATTGAACGGCCTAATGTTGTTTTACCACATCCAGACTCTCCAACGAGTCCAAGAGTTTCACCTTTTTTAATTTTAAAACTTACGTCGTTAACAGCTTTAACTGCTCCAACTTCACGTCCTAATAGTCCACCCTTGATGGGGAACACTTTACATAAGTTTTTTACTTCTAATAAATATTCGCTCATAGTCCCTTTCCTTCAAATTTCTTTAACGGGTTAAAGCAAGCTGCTAAATGAGTGGCACCTTCATCGGCCATGTCTCTTAGAATCGGTTCACCAAGGGATCCACGACAGTGTTCTGTCACGTTTACACAACGGTCCTGGAAATTACATCCAGCTGGTAAATCAAATAACGAAGGAACCATTCCTTCGATTGTTTGAAGTCTTTCTTTTTTATGTCCGGCCGTAGAGTCGAAAGATGGAATTGAGTTCATCAATCCTTTAGTGTACGGGTGTCTCGGGTGATTGAATAAAGTTTTTACGTCAGCACTCTCAACGATCTGTCCGCAGTACATGACCGCAACAGTGTCACAAGTTTCTGCCACAACCCCAAGGTCGTGAGTAATAAGAATGATTCCCATTCCCAGTTCTTTCTGAAGTTTTTTCATCAACTCTAAAATCTGAGCTTGAATTGTAACATCCAGAGCAGTTGTAGGTTCATCTGCAATTAAAATATCAGGTTCGCAAGAAAGTGCGATCGCGATCATTACCCTTTGTCTCATCCCGCCTGAAAGCTGGTGAGGGTATTCTTTAACTCTTTTTTCCGGCGAAGGAATACCAACAAGCCTTAACATATCGACAGCTTTCGCTTCTCTTTCTTTTTTTGATAATTGCGGCTGGTGAAGTTCTATTACTTCTTCAATTTGATTTCCGATTGTAAAAACCGGATTCAATGAAGTCATTGGTTCCTGGAAAATCATCGCGATTTTATTTCCGCGGATTTTTCTCATCTCACCTGCTGGCATATTTACTAAACTCTTTCCGTTAAAAAGAATTTGTCCACTGGCCACTCTTCCTGGAGGGTTTGGAATTAATCCCATGATCGCCAGAGCAGAAACTGATTTACCAGATCCAGACTCACCTACGATACCTACAGTTCTTCCTTTGAATACGTCGAAGTTTACACCGTTAACCGCTTTGATTGTTCCGCGGTCAGTTTTAAACTCTACTACCAGGTCTTTAACCTCTAATACTTTTTCGACTTTTTCAGTCATATTATTTCCCTTTCAATTTTGGATCGAGAGCATCACGAAGAGCATCTCCTAAAATATTAAATGCAAGAACGATTAGAAACATTGCTAATGTCGCAGCAGCTAATTGCCACCATACACCACGAGCTAGTTCTAACTTAGAGTCGTCAATCATTGTACCCCAACTTGGACGGCCTTGTACTCCAAGACCTAAGTAGGAAAGAATAACCTCAGACTTAATCGCACTCTCAAACGTCTGTGAAAAGTTAATGATTAAAACGTGAGAGATGTTCGGTAAAATGTGTTTAAAGATTTTTCTGTAGTGACCAGCACCAATCGCACTTGCGGCCTGTGAGTACTCACGGTCTTTATGTTTCATCACCTCACCACGCACGATACGGCAAAGCCCTACCCAGCTGGTAACCCCTAATGAAATGAAAACTGTAGTCGTCCCTTTTCCCATGATGAATGCGATCGCAATCAAAAGCATGAAAAATGGAATTGAGGAAAAAGTTGTGTAAAACCATACGATAATTTCGTCGACGATACCGCCGAAATATCCTGCAACTGCACCTAAAATAGTTCCGATTACCAGAGAGATTAGTGAAGTAACAAGTCCGATCGCCACCGCAGTCTCTGCAGCTTTAATCATCTTTAAGAAAACACTTCTTCCGAAAATATCTGTACCAAATAAAAACTGTGCACTTGGTGGTGAATAAGCAGGGCCGATTTCAGCTCCCCAATTCGCGGCCACAAGACCAGTTGAAGTTAGTAGAGCAAGCACGAAATAAAAAATCACCACAAGAAGAGCGATACATGAAAGCTTATCGTGAGTGATTGTATGAAACGTGTGTTGCCACATAGACCTTGAAGGTTTTGTTCTCGTGTTCGTTCCAGGAATATTTGTCGTCGTAGTAACAGCAGTCATGGTCGTTAGTCCTATTTTAATTTCATACGTGGGTCAACGATCGTGTACAACACGTCAGTAATGACACCAAATACGATAAAAGCTAATGCACTTAAAATTGTCATGGCCTTGATAACCGGAAAATCACTCGTATTAAGAGCTTTAATCGTGATGTTACCTAAACCCGGAATTCCAAAAAAAGATTCCGCAAGTAAAAGACCTAAGAACAACATCGGAATCTGGATAATCCCGTAAGTTAAAATAGGAACCATTGCATTCTTTAATACGTGCTTAAACATAATACTTAATTCACCAACACCTTTCGCACGAGCTGTACGAACGTAGTCCTGATAAACTTCATCTAAAATCATTGAACGATAAAATCTTGTATCCGGTCCCCAGCTGAATGCCAGATAAAGGAGTACAGGAAGTACTGTATAAGGAATAAAATTTGGAAAACCAGGTTCATAACCTGCAATTTCAAACCATCCCAATTTATAAGCGAAAAACCACTGACCAAAAAGGATATAGGCCAGAGATGAAATACTCATCATGGCAATCGACAGAAGCAGAACGAATTTATCGATAAAGCCGCCGCGATAGAATGATACTAAAAGTGCGATCGAAATCGACACAATAAAAGTGATGATGAAAAGTGGAACTGTTAACGTTAGTGACGGACCTGCACCAGCTTTAATCATTTCTGAGATCTGCTGCTTTGATGACCATGAAGAACCAAAATCAAAAGTGAAAGCGGTCTTTACTGTGTTCAGGTATTGATTCCAGAAAGGTAGGTCAGTTCCAAGCTCTTTGTGCAGTTGGTTAATTTGTTCAATCGTCGCGTGTCTTCCAAGAAGAACGTAAGCTGGATCAGGAGCTACAACGTTAAAGATAATAAAAATAATAAAGCAAACTCCCAGTAATACCGGGATTACATAAAGGAGTCTGCGTAAGATATATGAGTACATGTTCATTTAAAAAAACCTATGAAATTAAAATTTCTTTAACAGCTCTTCTTTCTTAGCTGTATCTACATTCAGGTATTGGTAGATGTCGTTATTAAGATCACTGTTGTGGTAGTTCTTCAGCCATCCATGTCTAACTGTATAAGCTTGTCTGTGCATATTGAAGATAACAACAACGTCTTCAGCTAAAGTCTTATTCATCTTTTCATACAATCCAGTTCTCACTGGAGAATCCTGCATTTTTGTCGCTACTTCGAACTGCTTATTGAAAGCAGGGTCATTGTAGTTAGTGCTGTTAGAACCTGGAGAGCTGTTCGGCCCGTAGAATAATTGTAAAAAGTTTTCTGCATCCGGGTAATCTGCTCCCCAAGCTGCACCAAACATTTGAACATCTCTCTTCTTAAGTTTTGCCTGGAATTCCGGCCATGGTGAAGCTGAGATTTTAATCTTGATTCCAATTTGTTCCATTTGCTTCTGGAAGTACTCTCCCATCTGACGTGAAGTTGTTGAATCAGGAATATCGTAAACAATTTCCGGTAATCCTTTTCCTTCAGGGTATCCAGCTTCAGCTAACATTTTTTTAGCAGCAACAAGGTCTAAACCTTTATATGGATTTTTGAAGTCTTTGTTTTGTCCAGCGATCCCAGGAGGAATTGCACCTTGAGCGTAGAATGATGTGTTGTTGTAGAAAAGTTCGTTACTTTTCTTTTCGTCGAAAGCAAGAGACATCGCTCTTCTTAGTTTCACGTTGTGGAATAATTTATTTTCGTAGTTGAAACCTGTGTACGTAAGGTCAAGCATCGGGCTGATCATCAGCTCGATTCCTTTTCCGGACAATTCCGGGCTCAGTTTGTTGTCTTTTACAGCTGTAGCAAAGTTATCTTTTGGAATTGAATAATAATCGATTTCGCCTTTGTTGAATTTTAACCAGCCTGGCTGACTTTCAACAATAACGTTAACGATAAGTTTATCAACTAGTGGAAGTTTTTTTCCAGCGTCAGCTAACAAATCTTTATATTCAGGAGAAGCATCTGTTGGATAGAATTTTTCTCTGAACGTCGGGTTCTTTGTATAAACAATTCTCTTCCCCTGGTCGAATTTTGGAAGAATGTATGGCCCTGTTCCAACCGGGTGGTTGATGAACTCAGGTCCATATTTCGCTACTACTTCTTTTGAAACAACAGAAGTGAATCCCATTGCTAAAGTGTATAGGAATTGAGGAAATGGTTTAGCTAATTTAAATTGAAGTGTGTACTTATCTAAAGCTTTTAGGCCTGCCACTTCTTCATCGTAGTTAGTTGTAGGTTGTTTAGCGTACTTGTCACGCCATTCATTTAATCCAACTAATTTACCGTCCAGAACCCACCATCCGTTCGCTGTTGTTTTTGCATCAGCAAGACGCTTTAGTGAATAAACAAAGTCAGCTGCTTCAATCTCACGTCCTTTTCCATTTGGAAAAGCAGCGTCGTCTTGAAATAAAACTCCTTTCTTAATTTTGAATGTATAAGTGATACCGTCTTTAGAAATTTCCGGCATAGCTTCAGCTAAGTTTGGAATCAGTTCGTAAGGAACTTTTAACCAGTGGTATGCTAGTAAGCTTTCATAAATTTTTGCAATTTCTCTTCCTGAATAAAGATCGTCTGCCATCGCAGGATCGAAGCCTTTAATCTCCGCGGGACTAACAATGTTAAGAACACGTTCGCTTGCGTCTTGTTTTTTTGCACAGCCAGTTAGGGCCGAAGCAGCAACAAGAGTAAGAACCAATAAGATGTTTCGCATTTTCATTTATAAAACCTCGATTAACTAGAATTGTCGGATTTTACTTTATATCTATGATTCTCTGCATTTGTCATTTTTTTTGGAAATTTTTTTTAATGCGTTATGACTATTGGCGGTCACAGCTTTGCGGGACTAAAAACAGTGTCAGAATGGCATCATTTGAAAGATCTTTTGAGTAGATTTTGAAAATAAGGCGTTCGTAAAACTTATCATTGGGCACAGAGTTATCAACGATGAACCTGTACGATGGAGTTGTGCGTTCCATTATAAAATGTTCGTTGTTAAAACTGCCGGAAAAATGTTTGGGATAAACGTTGGCCACTTTGAATCGCATGAAATCGGAAGCAAACACAAAAAACTCTTCAATGGTTTTTGCAATTCTCTTTTTATCAGCGCGCTCACCGAGTTGCTGATCAAGCATGGCAGTAATCTCAGAATTTTTAATTTCTTTGTTGGCCACTTCAGGATTTAAACTAAATTGAATTTGTCTTTCTCCTACGACGGGAAAATCCAGAGAGAGATCGAATCTGTTATTTTTTCGGTCGACCTGAGATTCGTAAGAAAAGTTTTGTTTGGTCGTCATCAATTCGATGCGCCCCTTTCCGCTTCCTTCGATACAGATCTTTTTAAACTCGCCCGCAAAATCCGCTGCGGATTTAGGGGCGGTGGTTGTACAAGAGCAGATAATTAATAAAAGTGTGAGTGAAAACCCTAAGGTTTTGAAGCCGGTAATCTTCCTTTTTCCACATCTTCTAATAATTTTAATACGTCATCTCTCTCTGATTGAACCTGTGCACTTTTCAGCGCTTCAGTTAAGTATTGTTTCGCTTTATCATAGTAACTTAAGCGTTGATAAATCATTCCGAGGTGCTTCGTAATCGTCGGATCACCTTTCACTAACTCAGAAGCTTTTTTCGATTCAGTTAAGGCCTCAGTAAATTTTCCTGTCTGATAAAAATACCATGCCATCGAGTCTCTAATATAACCGTCATCAGGCTTAAGTGAAACTGCTTTCGAAATATACTCGTAAGCTTTATCCATTCTCTCGTTTCTTTCCAGGAAAGAATAACCTAAGAAGTTAAGTGCGTGAGCATTGTTCGGATCTTTATCAACGATTAACTGAACCAGTTTTCTCGCTTCAAGGAAATCACCGTTTTTTTCTAAAATAGACGCTAAATAATAGCTATGGCTTTCAGTAAAATTTTTCTGGTCTTTAACAGAAGCTAAAGTTGTTATTGCATTTTTATACTGGAAAGTATCTTCGAAGAAACTTGCCTGAAGCATTTTAAGCTCCATGATCATCTCAGGATTTTCTTTCACTCTGTTTTCAACAAATTTATTGAACTCAGTAATATGATCCGTTTTTCCTGTAACATAGTCTTCTCTCGCCTGCGCTCCCATCACCTGGCCAACCTGAAGTCCGGCATCACCAAACAGCGGGCTGTCTGATTTAATTCTCTTAAAGTATGAAATCGCTTCCGGCCCCTTGTTCACCTGCTGGCTTAAAGCTCCCAGGTAATAAAGAACTTTATCTGATTCCGGAACGACTTCCAGTACATCTTTAAAAAGTTTTGCTGCTTCATCAAAGCGCTCAACATCAGAATATAAAAGTCCAAGTCGAACTTTTAAATTCAGATCAGAGTTATCCAACGAAGAAAGTGTTTCTGCGTAAGGAATCACTTCAGTGTTTTTCTCCATTGAGAACATGATGCTCACTAAACGCGCCAGAACCTGAGTGTTTGAGCTGTTGTTATCATCAGCAACAAATTTTTTGTAAACACTTAAAGCGGCCATGAAGTTTTCTTTTTCTTCATAAAGTGCACCGATTGCTAAAGCGGCCTGTGCATAAGTCAGGTCAATTTTCAGTGATTTTTCAAAGAATGTTTTTGCAGCAATTTTATTTCCTCTGTCGTACTCCATCTTTCCTCTGAAAAATGAAAACACAGGATTGTCGCCGGCCTTCTTTTCACAGCTCGCAAGCAATGAGTGTGCTTCTTTATACATTTTTTCTGCCACATATGTGCGCGACAGATAAAGACAGGCTTCTTCCGATTCAGGATTAAGTGCTAATAGTCTCTGGTAAGTTGCGCGTGCTTCTTTTGGTTTATCAAGAGAAGAATAAACACTCGCTAAAATCAGGCCGACTGCTTCGTCGTCAGAACCAGTCTCTTTAAAGACTGCTTCCAGAATTTTTTCTGCTTCTTTTACTTCTCCACTACGGATAAGTTCGTAAGCTAATTTTCTTTTTACATATGTTTCTTCAGGTGTGAGCTCCACAACTGCTTTAAAGATTTGAGCAGCTGTCTGGAAATCTCCGCGAATTGAGGCATCGTTACCTTTGATAAATAAATCAGTGGCAAGATACTCAACTGCGACAGGCCCTGAGGCTTTCGCACTTTCAATTTTTTCTTTGAGCTCAGATCCTCTAATTCCCAATTCTGCGTTGGGATTAAATCCAATCACTTTAGGTGCATCGCTGTCCATTTTACCAATAGGCATCTGTGAACATGAAATAATTGTTAAGAGGATTGAGAGTAGCGAAAATTTTAATATACGCATAGGCCATCCGAGGCAGATTGAATGAAGTAATTTCACTCATCTCTTTTTCGACTTCCTACAGAGGAGCTTTAGATAAAACGCTTTGTTCCCTCTCACAGAATGTGAACCGGCATTTTTTTCGCTGTGTTTCTTATAGTTGATTTAATTGCATTATTAAAAAATTTGAAAAATACATTAAAAATTGTTTGGGAAAATGTTTGACAGCATCAATTCAATGTTGCTATTTCTTGGCTCGCTAAGCCTGAGAGAGGCAACATTTTTCCGAAAGAGCAGACTAACCTCCTGATTTTAAAGAAATGACGTATCCTCTCACGGGTAAAGTGTAAAAAGTGCTTAATTTTGCTAAACCAGGATGAAGACCTTTTTACTTATGATAGAAAAAGTTTCAGGCATAAAGCCTTAAAACCAATAT
>JACMNL010000099.1 GCA_014378525.1 Bacteriovorax sp. | reverse complement strand
GGGGAAGTTTGTCCTGACGATCTTGAGCCGGCAACTGCAGAGAGACTTATGGCCGGAATTTTCAAGTTAACGTAACCGCTTTTTAACATTTAAAAAAATACAAATACCATGATGGAATTTGTAGAAAGAAAAGATCTAAGGGAGACATGAAGTCCATGCTTAGTAATAAAAAGTCCAATCCAACAAATTGGCTGGTTTCACAGAATAAGTACTCGTCGAAAAAGACATCTCAAAAAGCAAAAACTATTTCGGTTACGGCCGGAAAAGGCGGAGTGGGGAAGACTTCAGTAGCTGTGAAAATGGCGAAAGTTTTATCTTCACAAGGCTATAAAGTTCTACTTCTTGATTGCGACACGAATCTATCGAATACTGTCGTAAAACTCGGACTCCCAATTACAAATTATTTTTACGAACTTATTTCAGCTCAGAGAGAGTTTGATGACTGCCTTCACAAAGACGGTAATCTTCATCTTCTTGCCGGCTGTAACGGCTCAATAGACATGTTTAACAGAAGCCTGGAGATCGATCGCGTGATCATCGACATCCTGATTAACCATGAAAAAGATTACGACTACATTATTCTCGACTGCCCGGCGGGAATCACAAAAGAAACTCTTACGTTAAATGCTTACAGCGATTATCGTTTTGTAGTGGTGACTCCTGATAAATCTTCAGTCACTGATTCATACTCCCTTATTAAAATTTTAAACAAAGAGTTTGGCGTTAACGAAAACCATTTGTTGATCAACAAAATGTCTTCTGAGCCTCAGTACCAAAGGATGATCAAAACACTTAGTGAAACGGTTGAAACGTTTCTAAAGTGCCGTCTTCATATCCTTGGAGGAATCGTAAAAGAAAATCTTCCTGATGACCGTTTTGATACGGTTTTACTTCATGAGGAAAATAATTCCCTTCATAAGAATTTTGTGAACATTGTTAATAGATTTACCGAAGAGATAGAGGGTGAGACCCGCGTACAGGATATGCAGTATTCGTCTCGCTTCGAACAACATGTAAGTTTAACAGTATAAGTAAGGGAGCACTTTAGATGTCGACTCTATCAAAAAAATTAAAAAATCTTAAGGACTATCGCTCAACTGTTGAACCGAAAGTTAAGGATGAAATCATTGTCGAGTACGCACCACTGGTGAAGTACATTGCACAAAAGATTGCTTCAAGACTTCCATCAAACATTGAGTTGGATGATCTGATTTCATGCGGTGTTATCGGTCTGATGGACGCCATTGAAAAATTCGATCCAAACCGTGATAACAAATTTAAAACGTATGCTGAATTCCGTATTCGCGGAGCTATTTTAGATGAACTTCGTGCTCAGGACTGGGTGCCGAGATCAATACGTGAAAAAGCGAAGACAGTTGAACGTGCTTACTCAAAACTTGAAGCTAATCTTGGTCGTCCTGCGACTGATGAAGAGATGTGTTCTGAGCTGGGAATGAACCAGGAAGAATTTCATGATTTACTAAATAAAGCGAAATCGATTTCATTACTGAACATCGATGACTCTGCTTCTTTCAATAAAGGCGATAAAAAGCTTATTTCTGAAGTAATGGAAGATCATAAGGCCCTTAATCCATACACGACAGTTTCTCAAAAAGACTCTCGTGAAAAGATTAAAGAGGGGATTATGACTTTGCCTGAAAAGCAAAGACTTGTTCTTTCACTTTACTACTATGAAGATTTGAACCTAAAAGAAATCGGACAGGTTTTGGATGTTACTGAGTCACGTGTGTCTCAGCTTCACACTCAAGCTATTCTGAAACTTAAAGCAAAACTTCGTACACTTTTCGAATCTTCAGAGGACCTAGCTAGCTAAAATGAGCGAAAAACATTATCAAACAGATTTCGAAAAGGGTCTGAACACACTGGAAGACATTCAGATGCTTTCAGAGTTTACAGTCTCTCCGCTTGTAAGCCATGCGTATTTTTATCTCTCAGAGATGAAAAGAAAAGCTGATGCTATGTCGACGGGCCAGGTTTCTCACTTTGATCAGGTGGGAAAAGTTCTCGATGAAAAACTTTCATCGATCATCGAAGATTTTTTCGGTAACAAAGGTAAATTTAAAGATTTTACGTTTTATAAAAATACCCAGAAGATTGATTTAAAAAAATGGAATCTGATTTTAGAATCAATTCCTGAAATTCTCTCTCTGGTGACTCTATTTAATTATCATGGCTCAGTAGACGTGAGATTCGACGACGGCCGCCTTTTAGTAAGCGGTTTGATCCTTGAAGACGGAAATTTAGAGCGCTCTAGAAAGCTCATTTACGTCATCACACGCAAGCTTTTACGAAACAAAGTTCTGTTAACATTTAATCTTGAAAAAACGGCGAGAGCTGGACTATTTAAGTTGGATTTAAAAGCAGATCTTTCTCACGACGACTCTCTAGTTTATAGAGTAAATTTTAAAATTAATAAAACAGAGCAGTACATGGTCGGGTTTTCAAACATTTTTACTCAATACCGCGCTCAAATTGAAGACGTTAAAGCGGTAGGTGAGCATAATATCGTAGAGATCGGAAGTGATCTCGCAGTTAAGCACTACATGGGATTACCGGAGTTAACTCGTATAGAATCAGCTAACAAAGAAATTTTACACTTTCCCTTTTTATTTCGTCCGCTTTCTATCATACTACCAATGAAGGGCAATCTAGTAACGGAAGCCTTTTCACGCAGTCTGGATGACGAAAACAAGAGAAAACAGGATGTTTCTAAATACTTTCGCACAATCGATTTTTTCGCTTTATTCAATCTCTAAAATTTATTTTTGGACTCAGGAGTCGCTATGCGTTTCACTCTAGGTAGAGCTGTACATTTTTATTATGTAACAGTGCTTGTCGCCATCACTTGCTTATTTGCTTTCGGAGTAAAGCACTATTGGGACACAGGTCTTCTCAATATTGATTACGTAAGTAATCTTTACGATGGAACAAGCAAAGTAAAAGCTGTTAAAGAAAGAAATGATGTTGAAGAGTTGAAAAAATATGTTGATGCCGATCGTATTAAAGACGCTAACAAAATTTTCAATCGTCTTGAAGCGGATATCAAAGATCTTAAAGCGATCAAATCAACTGATGACAAGAGTAACTTCGATGCAAATCTTCACGCTGTAAAACAATCTTTGATCGGATTTCAATCAGGGCCTGATTTATCAGCAACACTGAATAGTTTGAATTCAAAAGTTTCTAACTTTGAGCAATTCGTAAGTGAGAGAAACTGGCCGACACTTACAAAAATGTCGATCAATCTTCGTATGCGTTTATCTCCAAGCCGTTTAATGAGCAATGGACTTTATAATTTTGAGAGAACACAAAACCTTGCCCAATCTGTGAATAACGACCTTGAAGCTATGACAAACTTTACTGAATCATCAGGACTTCCTGTTGATATTAAGGCTGCCATTGTTAACAGAATTAAAACCCTTAAAAACGATGCAGCGAACTTAACGATTTACATTGATGCTCATAATAAGTTTAACCGTCAATATAAAGAATTCGCTGGTGCTTATACACTCTGGTTTAAAGCTGTTGAACCGGAAATTGCATTCAAAAAAATCCAGTTTGAAAAAAACTCACAGTCAGTTTTTTACTCACTGTTGGCAGTGTTTGCAGGTCTGGTTGCTTCTGTTGTCATGGGATTTGTTATTTATAACTTTTCTACAAAACGCTCATCTGGGAAAACTGAAAAGCTGGTTATCGATACTATTAAAGATGGATTACTTCCGGTTGAATCAAAACAAATTGCCAACTTCTCACAGGAGTTTGTTTTAGAATTTGAAAAATACAGAGAGTACGCTCACAAGAGAATGGCCTTTGGATCAATCTTTCAGGAAGCCGTTCCATTTGCAACGATCCTTCTTGATTCAAATTTAAATATGGTTTGGGGTAACTCACATTTCTATGAGCAGTGGCAATTGCAGAATTTTAAAGATGAAGACACTCTCACGTGGGACTTCTTACAAAGATTCACAAACCTTGAAGACAATAGTTCAATCTTAAGTGCATTAAGAATGAGTACTCCAGGTGCGTATAAAATTCAGGTTAAATCAAATACGATGGCCACGATGATGCCGTATGAAATGTATGTTTCACCGGTTGAGTATTCAAATCAAAAACGTATCATGATTATTTTTTATCCGATGGTAGAAGCTCACCAGAATCTTATTGCTCAAAAATCAGCAATCACTGCTCCACTAATGCAGGCAATTGATCTGCAGATGGATGAGAAGATGACGACTGATGCGAGAAATGACCTGAGAATGGCAGCTGAAAAAGCAGGAGCGGGTGAAGTCTTCTCTAAACTTTTCCAGTACATTGAAAAATCAGAATCGATTCAGGATGAATTAAACCGCGAAATCGAATCTCTTGAAAATAAATCAAATGAGCATAGAAATATTTCTAGTGAGATCAGAAAGTCTCTTGTGGCCTCTTTTGAAACACAACGTGCTTCAATTGACCGTTATAACCAGTTTAAAGGCTCTGTATCCCTAGTCATCGATGCTCGAGACCAGCTGGAAGAGCAGTTTAAATACGCGATCAATTCGTCTCGTGAGTTGTTTAAAGATCAAAGCCGCATTTTAACTGCAGCCGAGCGCGCAGAAAAAAATGTTGATGACTACATCAAGAGCTTAAAAACGATTACCGTACTAAAAGGCGATTTCAAAGAACTGAAAGTGAATGTTGAAGACTTTAAATCGAGAATCGTACAGGTGCTTGACCAGTTACTTATTTTCCAAAGCCACGAAAACGATACACAACGAGTTGACCAGTTCCTTGGAAAAATTAAAATCGAGATGAAAGGATTTGAAAAAGTTCTTCAGAACTTCGGTGAAGTTGTGACTCAACTTGATGTAACGGTGACTAAAGTTGATATGATGGTTGAAGGAAGAGAAAAAGTTGATTTAGACAGCATCAAATACAGAATGGAAACTGTGAAGAACAACCTGGAAAATATTCAGTTCTCAGCTTCTAAGATTGCACAGACCACTCATGCGAAAGATGACGAGATGATCGCTGCTTTAAAATCACTGGTAGGGAATTTAAAATCTGAAATGAAGCGTATTAATGATATGTGCAGACTGACAGGGATGAACTCAGAACACCTTGATGTCATCGCTCCTAATAATCCTGATACACATATTTAAAGAATAAAAAAAGGGAGCACTAAGCTCCCTTTTTATTTCTCGCAGAACTATTAGAGTTTTTTCACGATACTTTAAAACAAGTCGCATATTCTTAAAATATATTCTTTTCTCTCTTTTTCACATAAATTTATTTATATCAGCGACATTCTTCCTATACTATAGTTACATAATAGAAGGTTTTTAATAAAAAAAGTACAGATCATTGGAACAATATTTAACAGGATTCCTCATTGAAATTTTCAAATTATCAAGAATTTAAAAAATACATTTGGAATAATTATCAACCAATTTCTCAAGAATTAATTTCTGAAGATTATAATTATAAATCTGGTACTAATTGGGCAAAATTGAGTGCCCCGAGATTTTTTCGAGCTTTGCAAACCATAAGTTCAGTCTCTAATGCCAAAAGTTTTATTGACGTTGGGACTTATCCTGGAAGTTTTTCAAGGCTAATAAAGTTATGTTTGGGTGACTCTGAAACAAAAATCTATGCATGTGGAATGGTTAAAGATAATGAGTTTGAAGAAAATCTAGCTAAAGAAAATTTAATCTTTTTTAATTGTAATTTAGATCCAGATATTAAAACACCTATTGATGTTCATGAAGGTATACCATTGTCTGATAATTCTGTGGACTGCATCGTTCTCATGGAAGTTATTGAACATTTGTATTCATTAAAAACAATAATGTTAGAAGCCTTTCGAGTTTTAAAACCTAATGGTATTTGTTATGTAACAACTAATAATATTTCAGACCGTTTAGGGTTACTGCGAATTATCTGTAATAATAGTACGAATCTGGATGAGGATATAATTCAAACAAGTATTTGGTCTGATTATCAAAATACATGGAGGGGTCATGTTCGCTTTTACTCATTAAAACAGTTAAGTGATGTTGGAGTGATGGCCGGATTTAAAATTGAAAAACAAGATTATTTTCAAAATTATGAAGATCCAGATATTCATAATAAAAAAAATAGTATGTTTAATTTTTTAAGAAATATACTAAATGGAGATGGGTCAAGACCGCCAATCAGATTGAAAATTTATTTTAAATCAATTTGGTATCTTGGTATAAAATCACTTTCAAAATCATACGATAGTCATCTGGAAATAGTTTATCGCAAACCTTTTGACCAGTTATAAAAAATCAATAAACACATTTATTATTTTTCTCATATCATTCATTTCCATTATTTATTTTCAGCTTATCAAAAAATAATTTATTATAAGAATCGATCTTCACATCTGAATAGTTCATCGTCATTTCTTTCTTACCACACCATAAAACTTTTATTTCTTCAACGATGTCATTTCTCCCAAGACCCATGTGAACTCTTGGATCATGCTGTGCTGAAAATCCATTTACCAAGGTCGTTTCAAAATAAGTTGTCGTCTTTTTATGAGTTGAATCTTTTGAGTAACTCGTTGTCAGGTGAATTTTAGTGCCAATTCCCATGCGGTTACATTTCGGATTGATCGATTCAAGGTTCAATCCCAGCCAGTGATTTTCACTGTGAGTTTCTCCAGCAACAGGAATATTTTTGAAAACTAAAGGATCTCTGTAAAGTGAAGAAGCGATCAAATCCATGCGGCCGTCATTATCAAAATCGGCCGTGGCCATTCCACGCCAGTTCCCGATTTGAGTCATGTTGATATATTCAGCGACATCGATAAACTGTGGCATTTTGCTCATACCACGGTTGATGTATAATCTATTTTTTTCTTTACCGTGAATACAAGTTCCGCGGATGTCTCCCCAGTTGTTAATGTACCTGTGGATCTCCGGTGAAGAGCGTGCAATTTTTTCGTTGATGTACCAGTAGTCAGGACATTTATCGAATTTTTTATCGAACATGTCATCGACCATACCATTGGCCTGTGCCATGTCGATCCAACCGTCATTGTTGAAGTCAGCAGCGCCTGCACCCCATCCAAAGCGGTCTTCGTTTAGTGCTCCGGCATAGGTCGCCTGATCTTTTATTTCAGGGTGAAAAGCATCATCTTTGTTTGGATAAAAATAAAACAGTAAACTTCCTTCGGCCTGCAATTGATGGTGAACATTTGAAATTTGAATATCCATCCAGCCGTTGTTGTCGAAATCAGCAACTGTTGCGTTCATTCCTTTGTAAGTATCTTTTCCGATTGTACCAAAATACTTACCGCGGAAACTTTCAAATTTTTTTCCATCACGGTTGTAATAAAAATCATCTGCACCAAAATCATTAGCGACATATACGTCAGGCCATCCATCCTGATTAAAATCGCCGATACCGATGGACATCGACCATTTTGTTTCAGGCATTCCCATAGCTTTTGAATCCTGAAGTGCAAACTTGTGATCAGGTTCCTGAATGAAAAAATGATTCATGCTTCCGTTTTCAGATTTATGCCAGCTATCGTGCATGAAATTGAACGGGCGCTTATCACCCGGGTATTCTGCTTTAGGAAGTTCAAATAAATCCAGCTGCGTTGGTGTTTTATAATCCGGCAGGTGTGTGGCAATTGTATTTCCTACAATCAGATCGAGAAGACCATCACCATTGAAGTCCAGAAAATTTGCAGTGGCCGCATTTGAATAAACATTCAGATGTTCTTCATCAGTCACATTCACGAAAGTTGCTTTGCCGGTTTCTTTAAGCATGTTTTTAAACATCCTTGAAGTTCCTTCGCGGCCGAAAGCATAGGTTACAAATAAATCCAGGTCGCCATCATTGTCGTAATCTACAAACATTGCATTTGATGGAATTCCATATTTTTTAATGTCTGAAGCATAAAGAGTAAGTTCAGGTGAAGGCATTCTCTGAAAATTAAAATTTCCCGTGTTTTTGAAAAATGCATTGCGGTCAGCTGGAGATTTGTGTCCGCTTGTAAAAAAAACATCAACAAGGCCGTCATTATCAAAATCGCCGACTGCAATTCCGTCAGTGATGGCGAGAATCCATTTACCCATATGCTGGGCACGTGGATCCACCAGGTCCAGAACTTCACCTTTTGTAAAATGCATTCCGGTTTTAGAGGCCGGTTGTAGCTCAAAATTAAATCCGATATCCGGACGATTCAAAGTATCTTTAAAAACATGCTGGTAAGAAAAGTATGAACCGAATGCAATTCCTAAAATTGTGAAGAAGCGGATATAATATCTGCTCTCCCAGAAATGAACCCTGAAGTATTTAGGGAATCCACCTTCAGTCCGCATTGCCTTAAAGTGAAACCAGGTAAGACGGATTGAACCCAGGGTAAAGGCAGCAAAGAAAAATGTATGGTAACTCGAAAACAGGTGAAACACTAAATCGAGAAGCGCCAGAGATGCTCCGACAATAATTTGCTGGTTTTTATCCGAGGGACTCGTCATTGGATCCGTGATCATAAAAAATGTGAAAAGAAAAAACGACGGCGAAGTAATAGTTCCGAAAAATAATGTATTAAACGGAAGATAGTGTCGGATTAAAATTGATCTTAATGTAATTTGCAGCGTGAAGACGATCAGGAAAGTTCCCACCAGCCATCCACGGTTAATTTTCGGCATGAAAAATAAAAGGGCGGACATGACAATCACCAATGCCATCGAACCTGCACCATTCCATTGGTAGGCAGGTGAAGAAGAAATAACTTCACTTGCAATCAAAAGAGACAATGCCACGCCCATCATCGCCGGATTAAAAGTATGGCGACCTCTGAAGTTAAAAAAGAATTTAGACGAGATTGCAAAATAAACGGGGACGATCGTATAGATCATGCTGTGGCCATAGTTGACTAAAATACAAAGACCGAGACTGGTGGTGACAGCACTTAGTGGAAAATAAAATTTCTTATTAAAAATGACGTCGTAAAAGATATGTAAAAGGACACAAGTCGCGACTGTAAGAAGAATCTGGTTCCAGCTTCGGTTGAAGCCAAGGACCGTTATCCCTAATATATTATAAATTAACAAAATCAGCGTCACAGTGTAGCGAGCGTCAATTTTGAAGTAAATTGTTTTAAATCTTTCTGTAATTGCTGTCATGGAGAAATTACATCAAAAAGAATCTTCTTTGACAAACTTCTTTGGTATTTCCCTTTTAATTGTTTACGAGCTTTTCCCTATTACCTACAATAGTTCAATGACAAAAAAGCTCCAGGCAAAAACCATTAAGGTGACATCGCTAAAACCTTCTCAGATTGATGAGATGTTTAAGTTGTTTGAAATATTTTATGAGAACGTACTCTTTGCACGATTCAAGAGCGATTTGCTGGCAAAAACTAAAGTCATTATTCTTCTCGATAAAGAAAAGCGCATTCAGGGCTTTTCTACTTTTTACGATTTCGATTTTCCTCATCACAATAAAAATTATCGCATACTCTTTAGCGGCGACACAATTATTGCTCCAAGTTATTGGGGGACGTCTGCACTCACCATGGAATTTTTAAAAAACATGATCATCCTTAAATTAAAATATCCCACACGCCCTGTGTGGTGGTTTTTAATCTCTAAGGGTTATAAGACATACTTACTACTTGCCAACAATTTCATCAGATATTACCCGCGATTTGACCATTCAACCCCGGTTGAGCACAGTGATTTAATCCAGTCGCTTTCAGAAAGATTTTATCCGGGAAAATACAATTCTAAAACCGGTGTTATCGAGTTCGCAGAAAATGAACACGAACATTTAAAAGAAACAATTGCTCCAATCACAGAAGAGCTGATGAAAAAATATCCCAAGATTAAATTTTTCAACTCACATAATCCCGGCTGGAAAAAAGGTGATGAGCTTGCCTGTATCGGTGAAGTTGATCCACTCCTCGGAATTGTTCATCCTTTTAAGATTATGCGTAAACTTCTTAGAATTAAAAAATGATCCGCTCAATATGCCATCAGCTTATCCAGTGGTACTCCCGTGGAAATTATGTGGAGTACAGAAATGGATTGAAAGATCCTAAAAGTATCCAGCTAAAAATCTTAAAATCATTAACCGGTATTTCAAGCTACGATGAATATAAAAATAACTTTCCTGTCACAGAATATACAGACTGGAAGGACATTGTTGAAGAAAGTCGCGAAAAAAATCCCGATGCTCATTTTGTTCCGACTAGTGGGTCTACTCATAAAGTAAAATGGATTCCTTATACGAAAAGATTTAAGGAAGAATTGTGGAAGGCTTCATCAGTCTGGATACATGATTTGTATGAGCGTTATCCCGCCATAAAAAAAGGTAAACATTACTGGTCACTTTCATGGATGCCTGAAGACATGCGTGCAGCCCGGACCACGAATGACCTGGATTTTTTTGCTGGCATTGAAAAATATTTACTTGAACAGACCATGGCCATCGATGAGTCAGTTGCAAACCTGCCAACACTAAAAGATTCGCTGAGACAAAATCTTCTTTCGTTAATTGAAAATGATGTGACATTAGTATCGGTCTGGAGTCCGACATTTTTGCTGGAGATTCTGGAGCAGATTTTTTCTGATAAAGAATATTTTCTTAATAATATAAAAGACAGTAAGAAGAAAAAATCTATAGAGCAAGCAGAGATATTGACTCCTGAATTGATGAAAATATTATTTCCTGATTTAATTCTTATTAGTGCATGGGCAACATCAAGTTCAAAACTTTATGCACGAAAACTTCAGGATCTTTTTCCTGACATAAAATTCGAAGCAAAAGGTTTATGGGCCACTGAAGGTGTTGTCACAATTCCGTTCGAAGGAAAATTTCCCCTGGCACTTAATTCACATTTTTACGAATTTGAAGATGTTGTTTCGGGAGTAATTTATCCATCATGGAGTTTAAAGTCAGGAATGAAAGTTTCACCATTGATCACAACCGGTTCTTTATTTTTCAGATATAAACTTCATGATCTTCTGCTCGTAACCGGATTTCTTGAAAGTACACCATGCTTTGAATTCCTGGGCCGGCAAAATACAACGGACCTGGTAGGTGAAAAAATCTCCTCGGAGACTGCACTTAAAGTTTTGAATGAATTAAGAGAGGAATATGCAGTGGATGCCTTGAGTCTTATCGCAGTTCAGGGAAAAACTCCATACTATAGACTATTGGTTGATGGTTTGAGTAAAATGGAATTAGTTTCAAAGTTAACAGAGGCCGCAGAAAAGAAACTTCTGGAAAATTTTCATTACAAACTTGCCCGCGAACTTAATCAGCTGCATCCGTTGAGAGTTGTGATGATGGAAGATGCTTACCTGGAATTTATTATGTACAAAGAAAAAAGCATTGCCCTTAAAGGTAATATTAAAATTGAACCTCTCATATTGGTAACTGAATGACTGAGATGATATCGACTAAACTCATTGACCGCGACGGTGCTCTAGTGAATCACTGGTACATTGCGTGCCAGTCAAAAGAGTTAAAAGATAAACCTTATGAGAGTGTGCTCTACGATACAAAAATAGTTTTATTCAGGGATGAAAATAAAAAAGCCGTTTGTCTTTTAAATAAATGCCTCCACCGTCATTCAGAGCTTTCGAAAGGTTTTGTTGAAAACGGCCAGCTTCATTGTCCGTATCACGGATGGAGCTATGATAAAACCGGAACCGTTGCGACAGTTCCTTCCGAAGGAAATAATCCGGTTAAAGGAAAACGCTGCCAGAAATTTTTTCCTGTTATCGAGCAGGATGGAGTGATCTGGATATTTTTTGGTGATGTCGAAAAATCAAAAACAATCAAACCGTGGACTTTTCCCAATGCCGGAGACTCAAGCTGGTCTCACTATTTTATGGTCACTGATTTTAACAATGAAGTCACAAATCTTGTCGAAAACTTTATGGATGTACCTCATACGGTATATGTTCATAAAGGATGGTTCAGAAATAAAAGTTTAAAAGAAGCACCGATCACAATTGAAACAAAAAATGGCGGCGTGCTGGTTACTTATCACCAGAAAGAAGACAACATCGGAGTATTGATAAGGCCACTATTAAATCCACTGAATGAACCGATGGAGCACACAGATCACTTTATTTTTCCCAATACAACCAGAGTTGATTATTCATTCGGGAAAAACTACAAATACATTATCAATTCATCATGCACGCCTGTTTCTACTATGAAGAGCAGAGTTTATACATATATCGCGTATAAAATTCCTGTAATAGGAAAATTCATTAAACCATTTATTCATTATTATACAAGACAGGTAATCGAGCAGGACGTGTGGATCATGGATGTTCAGGGGAGAAATCTTATTCCAGGTACTAATCCTAACTTTCAGTCGACACCAGCAGACGAGCCACATCTGCAGATTGAAAGGCTAAGATCTCTTGGAATCGCCGGCGACGAAAAAGTTTATACTGTGGAAAAAAAGAGCGAAGCGACTATTTGGATTTAGTCTTTTTATCACTGATGGCCGTAAGCCCGTTTAATACCCACAAATCTCCAATGAACATTAAAACAATTCCGATCATCATCAGCAAGGCGAGTGTTCTCGGCGTCTGAAAATAAGAAAAGAACAATGTTGAAGACAAAAGCATCATAAGGATAAAGTTTTCGGTGCTGGCTTCACCTACTTCTTCAACTGAATTACTGAAGGATTCTTTTTCTTTTTGTAGTAATAAAAACTGAATGACGTTGTCGCCCGCGAGGCCGATGAGAACAGATAGTGCCACACAGGTCACAACATTAATTTTGAACTGGAAAGCGACAACCAAAATAAGCAGCATAAATGAAGCCCACAAAGTAGAGACGAGTACAGGAACAGTATGCTTCTTACTTAAAGTCATTACCAGCCATGCGATAAGAACAATTATTGAGAAAAATCCCGAGAGCGCACTGTCGTAAAGTGTTTGAAGAATTCCGACTGCGTAATCTTTTGAAACGATAATTTCTGAGGTAATCGAGCATCGTGTTCCGCAAATCTGCTGCATACGTGCCACAACAACCGGTACGTCTTTCGTATCGTAGGATTTAATATAGGCAATGATTCTCTTCGAATCGCGTGAAATAAAAAGTTTACCCAGATCTGTTCTTTTAAAATCTTCAAACACCAAACGGTGAAGATATTCCGGGAGCGGTTTAATCTCTTTATTAATATCTGATTCTGAAAAAACGCCGGCAACTGCAGGGTCTTTTTTTATTTTTTCTACAATGTCATCAATGTTATCTTCGAGGTTTTTGAAAATGATACTTAGCTCGCCTTCGTTCTGGCGTGTTTTGTAAATATGTTCCCTGAATTTTGATATCTCATGATCTTTTGTAAACATATCATACGGACTATAGCTCAAGTTAGCTTTGTCATACATGAAAATGATCGCCAGTGGAATGAGAGCAATGATAATAGCAATGGCCTTGGGAGGCGTGTAGCTGATTAACTGCGAGGGAACAAGTCTCTTTGGTCTTGGATGATTTTCAATTCGTTTTTTAATTTTTGGAAACATGTTAACAAAAACCGGAACAATCAAAAACATCGCTACCCATTCAAACATTGCCCCGAATGAAGTCCATATAGAGAAGTGAACGATACTGGGATTGCTTGAAACGGCAAGTGAACCAAACCCAATTGCTGTAGTCACAGATGTTAAAAAACTTGGAAGCAGAAGTTTTTTAGAGGCACGGTTAAAAGGCATTTTCTGTTTGAAAACCAGAAAACTAAAAAGAATATAATCTTCAATTGAAGAAACAGTGATCATCAAAAAAATGCAGGAGCTGAGAGGGTCAATCATGTGACCAAAATACGCCATTCCGGCCTTTATCATCGTGGTTGTGACAAGAATAACTGCAAGAAGTGTACAAGCACCTATGATCGAACGGTAAAAAATATAATAACCAAAAAACAGCAAAACACTTGCGATAACATTCAGCACAGTCGTGAAATGTATTCCATCCAGAACTGAAGATTGGAAAAATAAAGTTCCACCTGGAAGTATTTCATAAGGTAGAGATTTTCTTGCACTCTCAATAATTCTACTGAGTGCTTTGTAGTCGTAAATTCCATGACGGAACTCAACCGGAGACGGATTAATCTTGAATGAGATGACAAAATCGGTCAGTTCAGGAGTACTGAACATAGTGAGCAGAGGATGTTTTTTTAACGTGACGTAATCGACAGGATGTTCACATGGATTATCGATGATGGCCGGATAAAAAAGAATTCCATTTTCAAACTGAGGAATTCGTAAATTAAAAAGACTGTTGTAACCGCCGATATCGCGATTGGTATTCACTTCAGTTCGCAGCCAGTTTTTTATTTTGCAGTAATCGGCATCATTGAAGGGAGTTTTTTTATTGATGACCAGAGTGAGTTTGTCTTCGAAAGAGTATTGTTCCTTCAATCGGGTCATTGCTTTATACGATGGCAGGTTTTGATCGCTGAAATCTTCGGTACGAACGGCAATTTTTGTCTTAGCGCCCATAAAAAATGACACAATTATCATTGCTACGAGAGCGAAAGAAACAGATTTTTTGTACTTTAAAAAGGCTGAATGAGTTCTATATAGGTAATAATGCAGAAACCGCAATAACTGGTATCGCCATAGTGATTTGTTAACCTGACTATTTTCATCTGTCATTTAAGATTGTCGTTTAAAATAATATACATTTACGTTATGCTATTCATAGATTTTCATAGAGGAGGCGATCAATGTCTATACGTATTTTAACTTTAGCATTCGTGCTATTTCAAACAACGGCCCTGTTAGCAGCAACTAACAAAGAAGTCGTGAAACATGCTCCATTTGAGCCTTCTAAATTTTCTGTGACATCTTGGAACGAAGAAGAAGCTGCAGTTCAAATGAAATCTTCTGAAAAGAAGAGAAAACCTGCCAACTCTTCAATGATCGATGAATCGATGATGTCGAAAGAACTTAAAGCTATTGAAGCAAGAGTTCACGCGACAAAGTCTTCTGAAGGATGGGATGTACTTTTAACTGAGTTGGATAAAAACTATGAATCTTATCCTACTGACGTAAAATTTTACATCACTCAGATTATGCCAACGAAAGCATTCAGAGGATTTTTCTTTCGCCTGAAACCACTATTCGACGGTAAATCAAACTTCGTTCACTCACAAATTTTAACGACAGCAAAAAAACTTTCGACTAGAGCTCAGGTTTTTCTTCCATACGATCACGCTGAAGCAGGATTTGAATTTATTTCATCTCCATATGTAGAAGCTGACGGCTCTATGGTGAAGGGATTTACAACTGAAACTGATGTTCAGGAATGGATTGTAAAAGAACTTTTACCTTTAATTAATATATCTGCACAAAGACTTGAAAAACTAAACCTTGTTGACCCAATTGTTTGGGACGAAAAAATGGCGTTTGGATCTCAATCTTTTGCTGACGGAATCAACCGCTTCAAAATGGTTGGCGAATTCGAAAAGAACGTTTCAATCTCAGGTTACTATTCTGCACTTGCAGGAATGGCAACGATCAGAGCTTACAGTATACAAAATACTGTTGCACTTTATAAAGACATCGGTTTCCTTTACGGACTTGATGGATTTGGATTGTTTAACAAGATCGACGGTGTTTCAGCTGATAAAATTTCTAAAGTGATCAAAAAGCCAGCGTTCGCGAACACTGGAACTCTAATGCCGGACGGAGCAAAGTGGATGGAGTATGCTTACCACATGACTCAAAAATCTCTTAAGCGTTTAAGCATGGCGTGGGAGCTTTCGTCAAATGAGCGCAAAGATGAAAACCTTTACGTGTTCAACACTGGATTCATTAACGTGAACCGTGATGAGGTGGAACAAAATCTTCAAATTTTAAACCGCGTAGTTATGTCGAAAAATACTGAGACGTTAAGATCAGGAGTGACTGGAGAAGTTGTTCAGATCAATTACTCAAAACTTTTCATGACACCACCTGCTGATATGAAAGTTTTCCTTCCAACGACATTTGATAAAAAACCAAATGCTTCGCGCGAAGTGACTCTTGCAAACGGAACAAAGAAAACTCTGACTTACAGAAACTTTGCTGAAGGAAGTGCAACAGGTTGGGACTTAAAACAATTTGAAGCTTATTTCCCTTCTGTAAAATCTAACGATGATGTTTACCGAACAGTTAGAGTTATCAATTCAGTTCAAGGGAACTGGCTGACTCTACGTTAATTAAAATTTTTCATTTAATCAAAAAAGGCCTTCTTCGGAAGGCCTTTTTTATTTCTCTAAGCGCTGTCTAGTTGTGAAGGGCGGGTTTCATGGTTAAGATCCATGCATGACAACAACATCAAAAATATTTTCAGTAGAATCCCATGGCCGCTCTGGTATCAATGAACACTGGTCCAATAAGCTGACAAATAAAGAGTGTGCACCCATTGATATGGCCATTCCTCCTGAGTTTGAAGGACCTGGTGGTACGTATTCACCGGAAGACCTTTATGCTCTTGCTTTGATGAACTGTTACTTCGCAACCTTTAAGTATATTGCGGAAAAGTCCCGTCTGATTTACGATTCAATTCACGGTAGTGCGACTTTGTATGTTGAAAAAGGCCAGGAAAAATCGTTATGGATGGATCATGTTGAAATAAAAATTTCATTATCAGGAAGTACACAACCCGATAGGGCGTTAGCCATTCTGGAAAAAACAAAATCACAATGCATGATTATTAATTCAGTTAAAACCGCTGTGTCATTTGAATTTCATGTGGAATCCTGATCATAACATTTGAAAAATAATTACGGACCTCAGTCCCCACGAAACAGTTCTTATCCAGTTCGTTTTAGTCAGAGTACTCCAGGCCTTATGTTCAAATCCAGTCGCCAGAATATCATGCTGGGGAATGCTGATTAAAAATGTCACGGCCCAGATAATAATAAGTAATAAAAAACTTCCGCTGAAAAAAGAAATGTTTCGTAATGCCGGATTCACATAAAAAAGCGCGATTGCACTGAAGAGTTCAATCAGCATTGGACCAGCAATTACAAAGGATGTAAGGCGGATGTGTTGTTTGTGATAATTCACAAATTCTTTTTCGCCGACCAGAGAAAATAATGGATAGTGAATTGCCTGAATTAAACAGATCAATCCAAGCATATATAAAGTAGCAGCAAAATGTATTTTTAAAATCAGGTGTTCATTCATCATTCTTTGTGAATACCACCGAAGAGATCCTGTTTCCATCCTAATTTTACCGGAGTCTGATATTTCTCCTGATACTGTAAAGAATTGGATAAATACCAGTCGCGGAGTTTTGGCAAATGATGAAGGCCAACACTCGGATGAATATGATGGACGCAGTGAAAGCCTATATTGTGAGGCCCGACAAAAATCTTTTCCACAACTGATGTATGATGATCAAAAGTTGATTCAATCATTGTGTAAACTGATCTGTCCTTAACTATGTTATATTCATGTTCGATCAAAAGGCGGTAAATGCAAAATACTCCACCGGCCGGAATCACATAATAGTAACAGTAAAATAAAAAATCAAAACGAGTAACAGCAAGATAAAAAAGCAGTGACTGAAACAACATGATAGGGATGTCTTCTTTCGCGCACGTAATGACTTCTTTATCATGAGATAAATTTTTTCCGGAAACATCCTGTAAAAAAATTCTCGCCCACGTTGTACGAAAATCGGGAAACATCAAAGCAAATGGTGCAAAATATGTCCTCATGATCCAGTAGGGAACAAAGATCAGTCCTTTTTTCATTGCCAGCCAGAAGCGGACAATGCCAATACATTTTTTATTAATATTGTAATAGGGATCATTATCTTTCAGTGTATCGCGGTGATGTCGGATATGATGGTAGGCCATGGCATTGGCACTTTTACCAATAATATAACCGGAAAAAATTTCCAGAATTCTTATGTTCAAGGTCTTCTTATTTAAATTCATATGGCAAAGATCATGAAGAATAACGCCAAAAGCATGCAACCTGCCGGCAATTATGACTGCCCACAGTGGATAAAGCCAGTAAGGTGTCACGTACATCAGGTATGCGCTGGAGATGACAACAATCCAGTCACAGACTAAATCGAAATAAAGTCTTGAAATGTCGGGGCCAGTTAACAATTCACTGGGAACATCCTGACGCTTGAATGATTGAAGTGTGCGTTCCATTTTAAAATCATACAGAATATTTCAAATTTCTGATACACTATTTCGATGAATGGAAAACATAAAGTACTGGTCGTTACCGGAGGCTTTCTTTCGGGTAAAGAAGGAAGTTTTTTTGAAGTCGTAAAACGTCAGATTCTCCAATGGGAATTTTCAAAATTCTCATGGCTGGAAGCGATGGTAAAAGTCACCTCAGTTGAACCGATTATTTATGTACAAAGTTCACTCAAAAAAACCAAAGATCAGCAGGTTTTGGATTACTTCAAATTTGATGATTTAAATTCCACACCTGAACTTACAGAAACATTAATTGCAACTCTTCTTCGTGATAACAATATGGAATTTGAAGTGGCATCAGTGAATGATGTTTTTTCAAATAAAAAACTTCGCGAAAGATTATTGTCTGAATGTGACTCGGTTTTTATTTCAACAACACTTCTTCGTGACCTGAGCGAAATGTTTCCGATATTAAATGTATTGAAGACTCCAACAAATCATTTAATTGTTGGAGGACCTCTTACTCAATTATTAAAAGAAAATATCAAGTATCTTGAAAATGTAGATGTCGTTGCCATCGGTCATGGTGAATACCTGGTTCCTGCATTATGTGACTGGATCAAAGGTGATTTTAAAGAATTAAAACCACACGCCACATCTGTAGGAAGCAAAATTGAAATGCTGGATAAAATCCAGATTCTCTACAGCGGTCACCCGGAAAGCAGTAACCTGGATATGTTTCCTGCGGCCGACTGGAGTCTTGCGGAAAAATATCACAATAAAAAATTTCCGGTCATCCATTATGAAAGTGTTAGAGGATGCCCTTACAGATGTTCATTTTGTAATTATCCGTTCCTGTTCAATGAAAACAGTTTCCGTTACAGGTCTGCCATCCAGATCGCCAACGACTGGGAAAATTATGAAAAGACTATGGGGCCGAAAATTATCAACTGCCTTGATTCGCTTTTCACAATGCCGCGAAAAAGACTTTTTGAATTGTGTGAAATCATACAGCAGCGAGGAATAAAAAGTCGCTGGGTTTGTTACGCCAGATCAGAAGATTTAGCAGATGAAAATGTTTGTAAAGCAATGAAGGCCGCCAATATTCTGCAGGTTCAGATTGGTTTAGAGTCGGGGAGTCCCCAGATTTTAGACAACATGAAAAAGCACTGTACGCTTGAAGAAAATATCAAGGCGATTGAAAACTGCCGTAAGTATGGAATCACTTCTACTGTTTCATTAATTATAGGTTTCCCTGGTGAAACTGATGAGACAATTGAGCAGACTTACCAGCTTATTAAACAAACAAAACCAGATTTCTTTTTCGTTGCAACTTTCAGTACTCGTGCAGCGGGTGTTCCGATTCTTTCAACAGAAAACCGCAAGAAATTCGGCATCTGGATTGATGAAAATGTTTTTTCAGTTTCACCTTACTGGGAACATGCAACGATGAGTGCGAGTGAAGTTGGGAAACGAGTGAGATACCTGCAGTTTAGAATCATGAAAGAAAAACTTTCTCTGAATGCTTTTGCTTTTTATTCAGGAATGCTCGGCTATAACCTTGAAGACCGTAAAGCACTTCTTGATTTTCAGGCAAACTCTGTGAACCGTTTTAATACGATTCCAAAATTCTTTAAGATTGCAGTATCGTTTATTGAAAAGCGCATTCAAAAGGATATTAACAAGCTTAAAAAAGCTTCTGTTGAAACTCCTCCGCCTGCAAAACAGTTAGCTTAAATTAATTGTGGAAATTTTCTTTTTCGATCAGAAGATCTAATTCAGCATCGATTGGATCCGGCTCTTTTTGATCTAGCTTCACAAGACCACGCCACATCTTTAAATAAATTGTCAGGAACTCAGGTCTCTCGACATTTGGATCAACAAATTTCGGAAGGTGAATCCATGGAACGTTAGGATGCTGGTGATGGGCCAGATGGTCGTGGTAGTTTAAGAAAAATGCTTTTGTTACCGGATGAACTTTTAAATTCCAGGCACCATTTCTGATATCACGGACGCTGTAAGCATGATCAGCGTATTGAAGAGCTGACCACGTAATTGCAAACGAGCAGTAACATAAAAAATAAGCAGACAACGTTAAGTCGAGAGTAAAAAACATTGCCACTTGAAAAACCAGAGTGGCCAGAACTTCAAGGCGCATTCTGCGGATTTCTTTTTGTGAAAGATTATCAAAACTGCGAAGCATACTTGCTCCACCCATTCTTCCGACTTCGTAATTTTCTTTTCCTGAAAAACTTGAACTCAAAAGACTTTTTGGATTGAGAAGTAACCACATCGAGCCGATGAAAGGAACTGCCCAGTATACACCAGTCAGAACTCCATAGAGTGTGATGTTTTTAATAAGTTTGTTATCCTTATCATCGTACATTTCAAAAAGTTCATATTGAGTTCGGTTATTTCTGTGGTGATTTAAATGGCAGCGTTTCTGAAAAGAGAATGCTGTTGGAAAAATCGCAGCGCAGATGTTTCCAAAATAATAGTTGATCGATCTGTCGTGGTGAAAATTTGAGTGAACCGCTTCGTGTAACAATGAAAAAGTTGTGTTCCCAGTGTAAGCAAACAAAACCATACATGCGAATTTTGTCCACCAGCTGTCAGTATGAGCAGTGGTATAGAGCAGAAGCATAAGTACTACCATTGATCCAATCGCTAAAAAAATATTCAGATTCGAGGGAATGGAAATATTTTTATTATTGTACATCAACGACTTTTTCATGCTGATATTTTCCCACTGTAAAAGGCATGTCGTCAACAGAGGAAAAGTTGTCTATTTATGCATTTTCCCTGTAAGATAAAGGCATTATGAAATTTGTTAAGTATGGAATTCTCGGATTTATCGCCCTGATTGTGATTATGGCCGTTAAGGGCCCGACTCAAGACAGGACTTCAAAGGAATATTTCGCCTGGAAGGCCCAGCATCAGCAGGATTTATATTTCAATAAACTACATCAGGAAGTTATTTTAAAACCAGATTTTATTTTTGATCATCTTGAACTTGTCGAAGTTGCTCCCGGAAAAAAATACTATAGTATCTGGGGACACATGATGCTTCGTTTTGCCGGCTCAAATTCAGATCCTGATCAGGACCTGGTGTTGAGTTTTCTGGCTGACTTCAATGATTTTCCTGTCGACAATATGAAGGCTTCAACAGGTGGTTACATTGTCATGCCGAAAATCGGAACGGTGGCCCAGTACAAAAAAGAATATGAAGTTGGAGAAGGGAGAACAATTTTTTTTCATCCAATCCATTCAACAAAAGAACAAAATTTAAAATTATTAAATACTTTAAGAGTCTGGATAGAACATCCTGAAACCCCGGGTGGTTATTCTTTTTTCTATAACAACTGCGTCTCACTCATGACAAAATTACTTCATGAATCGGGTATGCTGCCGAAGCTGGGAATATATGGTTACTGGCCGAAGTATGTTCCAGGACTTTATGCTAAAGAAGGATTGATTGATTATGAGTAAGGATAAAATTGCAACGATCCCAGACATGGAAAGATTCAAGGTCATCTGTCTTTATGTCACTCTTTCTACAATTGCTTTCGCCGTTATTTATGGCTGGTGTAATCAGCAGGCCGCACTTAATCCTGTTCACTACTCGATGTTCACGCAATGGGAATTAAAAATTCCGTTGATTCCATGGATGATCTATCCGTATATTTCTCTGAACCTGTTACTGGTTGTCGCAGCTTTCGTTTTAAAGGAAGTTTCTTCAGTAAAAGGATTCTGTATGGCCTTAATTGTGGCTGCAGTTATTGCTGGATTTGTTTTTTATTTTTTACCGGGACAGCTGGGATTTATCAGGGAAACAGTGCCGGGTTATGAACAGTATTTTGATTTTATGTTCGCAATTGATCACCCACATAATCTGTTTCCGAGTCTGCACGTGACTTATTCAACTCTGGCGATCCTGGCGATGATCGAGCAGACGACCAATAAAATGTTTCATGCTTTCATGTGGGTATGGCTGGTCATGATATCAGCTTCGGTGGTCTTTGTTCACCAGCATCACCTGTTTGATATTTTGACAGGTTTTATTCTTGCTCTGATTCTTTATAAAACAGTTTATCTAAGAATTCACAAAACTAAATAAGCATAAATACTTTGTATGATCAGGTGGGACATCACTGCGCACACAACTACCAGAGTGACTCTGTTGATGAAAATCCATTTCGGGTCATCAGAAGCAAAATAGATATTATCTTTCTCTTCAATTTCCGATCTGGCCTTTAAAAATAAATAAGCAAAAGTAATTTCCGCCACTGTCGCAAAGATAGTGATACAGATAAAGGCCACAACGATATTATTGATGGCGGTTAGGTTTTGAAATCCATGGCGATTGATAAAATAAAGTATGATCAATCCTAACAGGTGAAATGCATCGTGGGATATACCGTATCTTGGTGACCAGTTAAACCATTTGTAAATCATTACCAGTTCCAGCGGCCCGCGTACCCACCAGCTTAAAAGATGAAATGCGATGATAATTTTCAGGGGAGTGACGACTTCCGGATGAATAACAAAAATGAGCGGAAGAAAAAACCAGGTTGAGACTGTGTAGGCGAGCCAGAAAGCTTTAGGGGCAGAAATTGGGCCGCCAGTCATGGCCTTGGGGCCGTTCTGTTTATTTTTGTAAAAATAAGCCAGCACACTTACTAAAACCGGCCAGCATACCAGTAAAACTTTCGTCAGCATAAAAACCTCATTAATTTAATTTATGGTATGACGAAAATGATTGCTCTTCAATCTAAATTAAAGTCCCAGCTTAACCCGGGTTCCTTCTTTTAAATCTTTTAGAGGATAGAAAGTACCACTCCATCTGATCCCGCCATTTTTAAAGCAGATATAAGAAGAACGTAAAAGAATAATTCCCATCAATGTAACTCCAAGGGGAATTGAAGCTATCGCCATGAATGAATGTTTCATAAATTTTTTTACCATCAAAGCAAATATCAAAGTAAAAACTATATATTCAACACCCATATAAAAAATTGAAGGAGTTTTATAAAAACTCAGGGCCGCTATGGGGATAACTAACGTACTGATTGAGAAAAAAGACATGAAGAACACCAGAGATAATTTATAGTTTGTAAAACCACCGACGATATTTTTTTCCAGCCCATTCACCAGATCTTTAAAACTTTCATACCAATGTAAGGCCGGCCCGTTTTTTCCTGCTTTCATTAATAAAGATCTGCCGCGGTTTTTAGCAATGAGCTGTGCAAGTGCCACATCATCGGCCACATCCATCTTCAGCCATTCAAAACCTTCTGTCCCATCGAAGGCAGATTTTTTAACAAGATTAAATGCACCAACACCTTTGGTGCTTTCTACAGGTCTTTTTTTAATTCCATGCCAGGGTCTTGCTGATAAAGTGAATAATAGAATTGTCGTTGCCGTCATGACATTGAGTAAATAATCGCCCTGATGAAAATCTGGCAAAACACCTAAATGGTCCAGCTCAAAAACATCGCAGGCGCGCAGAGCTGAGTTGATTGAATTTTGATTTACTTCTACATCGACATCCATAAAGAGCATGAAGTCGCCATTCGCATGCTTTGATCCCTGATGAAGAGCGTGTACTTTTCCAAGCCATCCGATTGGCAGATCTTTTATGTGAATGACTTTTAACAATGGAAAAACCGTCTGCATTTTTAGAAGTATTTCTTCTGTTTTATCAGTCGAGCGGTCGTTAACTGCGATGATTTCACAATTCACGGGACAGACCTTCAGGAGTTTTGTTAAGGTTGCCTCAATATCTTTTTCGGCATTTCTCACTGCTGTTACGATACTTACCATATGGCCCGACTGGCCAGTACTGAAGTCATCAAGGCTTCTAAGATAGAGCTGGGCACGGTAGGCAATGACCAGAAACATCACCCAAACGCTTAAAAAGAATAGAAAAAAATAGATCATATTCCTAATCATATCATAGGGCCGTATTAAGCTTAAACACTTCATTAGAATAAATTTCACAGTTTCACTCTGCGCCCCTTATAAGTCATAGAATTAGGTTATGAAACTTTTTTGGGTAAAATTTAGAACAGAGGCAAAGTTCCTTCCGGGATATTTCGCGGCCCATATTCTTATACTCAGTCTGGCTTTTTTAATTCTAAAACATTTTATGGATTTTCAATTTTCACTTCATTTGAATAACACTTATCTTCTTTATTTACCTGTCGCTCTTTTATTCGGCATTCAGGTTCCTACACTTATGCATAACTGTGTGCATGGAAATTTAAAGTTAAAAAAACTCAATTTTATTATCGGAGAGCTTACATGCTTTTTTGTTTTGATGGGCATGGGAATTATCAGCATTAATCATACACTTCATCATGCACATTCCGACTCTCACATGGACCCGCATAATCCTGCAGATAAATCTTTTTTAAGATTCTTTTTTACGAGTCTTTTAAGTGGCGTTGAAATTATTGAAAGTAAGTATTATCAATTTCACGGAAAGAGTACGAAAACCGTTTTTTTATTCAAATCCAGTATTATGATGCATTTTTTAGGAATCTTTTTAAGACTGGCCCTTTGGTTTCTTATTTTAGGACCTAATGTGTTTGTGGCATTTTTTATCCCGGCATTCTTTTTTTATGTTTTTGTCTTTTCACATGTTAACTACGTCACTCATGCTGTTGATCAAAATGGTGACACTCAAATCTTAAATATCGACTCCAACCTTTATTATAACTTTATCAACTTCGTCGGAAGCGGAATTTATTTTCATAAAAATCACCATGCCAATCCGAAAAGTTTTAATCCGAAATATCTATATCTTTCAAGATCAGTTAAAAAATCTTCTTCTCATTATCGTATGAATGGTGAACTTTTATGAAAACAAGCTGGTCAAAATTCAGGAAAGACCGCTTCTATTTATTAAAATATTTTAGTGTACAGATAATTGTTTTCTCTTTTATTCTGGCGCTTCAGTTGCACCTTACGACCATCACACACCCGTTTAAAGTAGAGATGACAGTCTGGAGTCTTATCCTGTTGCCACTAGGACTGATTATAGGTGTAAAGGCCCCGGCACTTATGCACAATTGCGTTCATCGCAACCTTCGTCCGCCAGTTCTTAATTTTATTGCCGGAGAAATAGTAGGAGTTTATATTTTATTGGGACTTGCCCCTTTTGAGTTAAACCATACTATGCACCACGCCCATGCGGATACCGATCTGGATCCACACAACCCTCATTTAAAAAGTTTCATTCCATTTTTCTTTGCCAATAATTTTGGCGGGACAGGTCCCGTGCTGGCGAAGTATCTTCAGTTTCATGGCGATACAAAAATAAACCGCATGCTTTTTGGCCTGACTGTTTTTCTGCATTTTATCGGTGTACCAATGCGTCTGGCATTTTGGTTCTTATTGCTTGGACCGACTTTTTTCGTTACATTTTTTATCCCATCGTATGTTTTTCACATGTTCGTTTTCGCTCATATCAATTTCATCACTCATGAGACTCAGGAAGATGGCAAAGTGAAGATATTGAATCTCGACTCAAATCTCTATTATAAATTAGTCAATTATTTTGGTGATGGCGTTTATTATCACAAAAATCATCACATAAGTCCGGGACACTACAATCCTCAAAAAGGGTCAAATCAATCCTCTTTCATATTCAAATAAATATGTTAAAATTTTCTGACTATGGAACTTACCAATAACCAAAAAGATAAAATCTTGGGAATCAAGCCGCGGTTCTTTTTTGCCATTTTACTTCCATTCATTCTTTGCTTCGTCCTTGGTTTTTTTGTCCTGAAGTATAAATTTGTCTGGCAGGATTTTTTCATCTTTATCATTTTTTACCAAATTGCTCTTTTTGGAATTTCTGTGGCAAATCACAGATATTTTTCCCACCGCTCTTTTAAGGCCACACCATTTTTTGAATTTTTATTATTTTTATCGTCTGCGATAGCATTTCAGACTCCGGCGATATGCTGGGCGGCCGTACATCGTAAGCATCATCACTTCAGTGATAAAGATGAAGACCCGCATTCACCATGGATAAAAAACGGAGAGATACTGGGATTCTGGAAAGGTTTCTGGCACGCTCACGTTTACTGGATTTTTAGTCTCGATACTTTAGAGACCATAAAAAAATACACTCAAGACTGCTATCAAAACAACAGACTCGTTTCATGGCACCGCTTTCATATGAGCATAGGGATTTTCGGATTGATCCTACCTGGTTTTATTGAATCCTGGATGCTGGGATCTTTATCAGGTGAAAACTTTTTAAGAGGAATGTTCTGGGGCGGATTTTTCAGAGTTATGCTTTTACACAATGCTGTCTTCCTGATCAATTCCTGGGGCTGTCATTATGGAATCGGTTATAGAAGAAATAAAACCAGTGATAAAAGCACCAACAATCCATTGTTGTTTCCATTCATTCTTGGAGAGGCCTGGCATAACAATCATCACGGCGCCCAGAACAGTGCTAATAATGCCCAGACATTTTTAGAACTCGATCCGCATTACTGGATACTCAAAGCTTGTGAAAAAGCAGGTTGGGTTTCAGATCTCAAAAACGCTCACCGGAATTAAACCAGCGACATATCAAAAGTCGGGGCGGCATCGTTAAATGACCAGAGGATTGGTGTAGCAATATTATTATCATCATCTTTGTAGTGGACCGAAAAAAGCGCCATCTGCATTTTTTGCATAAATAACTTCTTTGTTCCATCCAGATAATTTTCATTTTCAAAGTCAGCATAAGCGAGCACATGGAAATTCTTTTTGAAAGAAAAATGCATGATCTCATTTGTTATCATCTTTTTCTCGGAATCAATGAGATTATCTTCAAACACAATCTGATTTACATAAAGAATATCAAGTGGAGCATTGGGCCTTGGAAGTTTTTTTACTTCAACAAAAGGGACTACCTGAAGAATCTTGTGAAGATATTTTAGTGTTGAAGGAATTTTTGTTAAATGAATCTGTTTGGTTTCAACAGGGCTCCATAATGAAGTCACAGCAAGGAGATTTCCTCTCTGATCAAAGCATAGCAGGTAATTTGTAATATCAAAATTATTCCATGTCTTTAGTCTGCGCTCAAACTCCAGTGTCCAGTCGTGAGCAAAGAGACTTTTTTTCACGGCAGAAGATAAAAAGTCTGCAATAAGATTTTTATCAAATGAAGTTGCAAACCTGAAATGAAAAACATACTTATTTTTTTTAACATGCCCTATGATGTTCACCATCCTGTAACTGGTCAGGCGATGATAGTGAAGATTGGGAATCTTGGTCGCTGCCAGATTATTTTTCGACATCGTATTTTCATCAATCAAGACAGTCTGATAATGAACACAGTGATGCATTTCTTTCATTTGCGGCGATAGTCTCATAAGATTGGCATACATCAAGCGCCATTCACGAACCATGTTTCTGTTCATCTTAATTCTAAGATCACCGAGATATCCAACAGTGACGGCCTTGCCATCGATATGCCCTGGTCTGAAAGATAAAACTCCCATTCCCTGCATGACATTTTTATCATCTCTCATAATAATCACCAGAAATGAATCACTTCTTTCTTTTAAAAAAGAAAAGAAATCATTTCCGCGGGCGTAAATAATTTCGGACTCAGCAGAGCTCAATGACTGTCTATGATAAAAATCCAGAATGTCATTATTGTCATCTGGGGAAGCTAAAGTAATGTGAGGATAGTTGGCAAAAAAATCTGCCAGAGTAAGATCTTTCATCCGGCAAGTGTCGCCATTAATTTATCAAAATTATTTTTAAGGGCCGCGAGATCATTTAAGTTTTCAATGAAAAGGTCTGATTTTTTTTTCTTTTCTTCAATATCCATTTGCTTCGACAATATTTTCCCGGCAAGTTCAATACTGATCTGGTCGCGCTTTACGAGACGTTCAAGCTGAACTGTTCTCGGCGCGTAGGTGCAAATACAAGTATCAACTTTGAGATTCAGATTTTTTTCAAATAAAAGCGGAACATCGTAAACGATAAATTCGTGTTGTGGATAAGAAAGGTAAGCTTCCTTAAACGCCTCTGGCATTTGTGCGTAGATAAAAGTTTCAATCATCAGCTGATTTTCAGCAGTAGTAAAAGCAACTTCACGAAGTTTTTTAAAATGAATATCATTGCCGGTAATGGCGTCAGGAAAATTCTTCAATACAAAATCATATGAAGTTTTTTTCTGATAAATGCTTTTCACTAATTTATCAGCATCAATGACCGGCACACCTGCATCCCTGAACATTTGGGCTACAGTGGATTTACCAGTGGCAATTCCACCAGTGAGACCAAGAATGGGAACAGGAATTTCATAAAGCCTGTTCGTTTTATCTTTTGTAATCCAGTTACTTTTTAGCTTTTTCATTAACCTTGGCCTGGTTCCAGTAAACATCCATCTGTTCCTGGTTCATGCGCTCCATTTCTTTTCCTGCTTTTAGCATTAAATCTTCCATGGCGTGAAAACGTCTCAGGAATTTTTTGTTGGCCGCTGCTAGAGCATCATGCGGATCCATATCCAAGTGACGCGCCAGCTGAGCGATTGAAAATAATAAATCTCCCATCTCTTCAAACACAGCTTCACGACTGATCGGACGATGAGGAGTCAGTTCTTCTTTTAACTCCTGCCATTCTTCTTCAACTTTGTAAGCGACCTGATTGTAGTCTTCCCAGTCGAATTTTAAATCATTTGTTTTTTTACCGATTTTAGTCGCGGCCATTAATGGTGGAGCATTTAATACCGAAGCTTTTATTCTATGATGGTCATTTTCTCCGCTCTCGCGAAGTTTTTCTTCTGCCTTGATTTTTTCCCAGTTGATGAGAACCTGGTCTGCAGAAATCGAGGTGTCTTTTTTCTCAAACACATGGGGATGGCGACGGATGAGTTTTTCTGTCAGTTTTGCTGAAACAGATTCGATATCAAATAATTTTTCTTCCGATCCAAGTTGTGCGTGAAGCAGAACCTGCATCAAAACATCACCAATTTCTTCTTCCATTTTTTTCGGGTCATTTAAATTTACGGCCTCAACAAATTCGTATGACTCTTCCAGAAGATATTTTAATAAACTTTTATGAGTTTGTTTTAAATCCCACGGGCATCCATCAACCGGATGGCGAAGGTCTGCGATGACATCTTTTAGTTTTTCAAAATTGCTTTTATTCATTTGCGGCACCTGTATATTTTTGTTACCTTTTGAGAAAGGAATTCATCATGAAGTTTTCGATATTTTATCAAAATAGTGGATTAAAAAAAGACACTAGTAAAGGCATGGAACGCGTGATTTCTGCCCTTGAAGCAGTTATCTGCAAAAATCTCGTTAAAAATCCTCATTTCGCAGGTGTCAAAGACGTTACCTTGACCCTGGTCCTGTGTGGAAAAGCTAAAATCAGAAAACTAAACCGCGACTACCGCCAGAAAGATTATGTGACGGATGTATTGTCTTTCCCGGTTTACGAAAATTTGCGTCCTGACAAAAAACCTCGGGGAAATTGTCTTCCGCAAATGGATTTAGGCGATCTGTTCATTTGCAAAGAAAAAGCCTTTTCGCAGGCAAAAGAGTTTGAGATAACTTATGAACAGGAAATTGTTCATCTGGCCGTACACGGGTTTTTACACCTGATTGGTTTTGACCATGAGATAAGCGCTAAAGAAGAAAAATTAATGGAAGCACACGAGAGTGAAATCGTGGGGCTGGTTTACAAAAAACTTAAAGCAAAAAAATAACTATGAATGAACAAATAAAAATTGAACTGAACGAAAAACGCATCAACATCAAAACCTACGCGGAGAAATTAGATCTTCTGCGGAGGTCGCTTTGAAATTGAAAAGAAGCAAGGCCGCTTAGAAGAAATCACCCGCATCGAAGCGATGGAAGGATTCTGGGATGATGCCCCCAACGCCGCTAAAATCCAGAAAGAAAAATCGGTAGTCGACGATGTCGTTAAAACCTACGTTCATTTAAAACAATTATACGACGACTTCGATGTTCTCTATGATTTTGCCATCACGGAAAATGATGAAGCCTCTGCTGTCGAAGCTCTGGATGCCCATAAAAATTTCCAGTTAGAATTCAATCTTGCCGAACAAAAAGTTCTGTTGTCAGATGAACTCGACCCGAACAATGCCATTGTCACAGTCAACGCCGGTGCCGGTGGAACTGAATCCTGTGACTGGGCCTATATGATTCTAAGAATGGTTATCCGCTGGGCAGAATCAAAAAAATTTAAAGTTCAAATTCTCGATACACAGGAAGGGGACTCGGCCGGAATTAAATCGGCGACAGTCACTATCACAGGAACATACGCTTACGGATTATTAAAATCTGAAACCGGCGTACACAGACTCGTGAGACTTTCTCCTTTCGACTCTGCAGGAAGACGCCACACATCTTTTGCTTCACTATTTGTCTCTGCTGAAATCGACGATACAATCAACATCGAAATTCAAGACAAAGATTTGCGAATTGATGTTTACCGCGCCGGTGGTTCCGGTGGTCAGGGAGTCAACACAACTGACTCTGCTGTCCGTTTAACCCATTTACCCTCGGGATTAGTTGTCGTCTGTCAGAACGAAAGATCACAGCTGCAAAACAAAGCGCAGGCGATGAAAGTTCTCCGTTCACGTCTTTATGAACTAGAGATGGATAAGAGAAGAGCGAAAGACGCAGAAACTGAAGCTAACAAAAAAGATATCGCCTTCGGCGCACAGATACGCTCATACGTTCTTCACCCGTACAAGCTTGTGAAGGATCACCGTACAGATTTCGAATCATCACAAGCAGAAAAAGTTCTCGAAGGAGACCTTGACGGTTTTATCGATGCCTATTTGAGGTGGATGGTTGAAGAGGACACAAAGCGTGCAGCCCACTAAAAACTTCAAACTTTTTCTCATGCTCTTCCTCGACAGCACGACTAAGAAATTTCTTATCGGGGTGTGGATAGGTCTGGCATTTTCCATTGCCGTTATTTTATCCACCGTCGGAATCATGGACGGTTTTGAACGCGCATTAAGACACGGATTAAAAAAATCGACAGGTGATGTGACGATGCAATCACGTTACGGATTTTTTCAGGTCAACGATAAATTAAAATCAAAATTAGCAGAATCAAAGGTCACCAATTATGCGGCCTTAGTTCAGCTCGAAAGTTTTATGGTTTTCAACGATGAGTCCCGCGGAGTGATAGTCAAAGGAATTGAATCGAACTACGGAAAGATCGTAGGACTTCCTCTCGATTTAAATCCTGATTCAGTGGCCATTGGTTCCGAAATTGCCAATATAAATCACATTAAAGTCGGTGATGAAATAGTTTTAGCATTCGGAAAGGGAAGTGCTGAATTTAAAAATATGCCGGCCATCAACCGCTTTAAAGTGCAGACCATTGTCAATCACGGTGTTTACCAGAAAGATGCGCGCATGATTTATGCCCGCATGGATGAAATGCAGAAAATTTTATCGCTATCAGATCGTGTAAATATGATTTCATTTAACATCGATCACTCTCATATCAATGCAGACAATGATCTTCAGGCCATCGAAAGCAAGTTGACTGATATGCGCCTCAAGTTTGAACCTGATTTTTATTTCAAACCTTACTGGAGAGAATTTTCTTCTTTGATTGAAGCAGTTCAGGCCGAAAAAGTTCTCATTAGTTTAATTCTTCAACTGATTGTTGTCATTTCCGTCTTCAACGTTTTAGCTTTCATCTATTTTATCAATGAAAAAAAATCGAAAGAGCTTTTTTTATTCAAGGCCCTGGGCCTGTCAAAAAAAGCGATGAACAACCTGTGGATTCAGTTAGTCGTTCTCATCTGGCTAGCTTCATCAGCTCTGGCGATGGTTTTCGTACAGCTTTTTAGATTTTTACTACTACATGTTTCATTCTTTAAACTTCCTGCCGAAGTTTATCATATGCCACGAATTGATTTGTATCTTGCATGGACAGATTACCTGCTGGTTTTTTCGCTGGCACTGGTCTGGATTTTACTAATAACTTATTACTTACTAAGAAAGCTAAAAAACAAGAGTTTGCTTGAAGGGCTTCGCCAGGAATTCGCATGAGCACTAACATAATGATCAAAGTTGAAAGCGTTAAAAAGTTTTATAAAAAATCTCATGCATTAAATGGCATTACACTTTCTATGAATGAAGGCGAAGAGTATTTAATCCGTGGAGCATCGGGCTCTGGAAAATCAACTCTGCTTTATCTTCTCGGAGGTCTGGACAGACCGACTGAAGGAAAAGTTATCGTTAACCAGAAAAACCTGGTTGATCTCTCTGATGAAGATTTAGCTCTCTATAGAAACCGTTATGTCGGTTTTGTTTTTCAGTTTCACTTTTTACTTTCATCAATGAACTGTCTCGATAATATTTTACTGCCGGGAAGACTTGGTGGCGTTTACAGCGATGAAGTTATGTCACGTGCTAAACAACTGGCCAAAATTTTAAGTGTTGAGCATTGTCTGGAAAAGTATCCTTACGAATTATCCGGCGGAGAACAGCAACGTATAAATATTATCCGGGCACTCTCACTTAAACCAAAATTACTTCTTTGCGATGAGCCAACAGGAAACCTAGATTCGGAGAACTCACAGAAGGTTATTCAACTCCTCAGGTCATTAGCAAAAGAATTCCACGCAACTTTAGTCGTTGTCACTCACGATCCTCAAATAGCACAGAGCTTTTCAAATCAACTTTTAATGAAGGACGGACTACTGGTAACGCAATGAGTTTTAGGGGGAAAACTCTTGGTGAAACTTCTTTGCATGAGAAGCTTTTCTTGTTACTTTTAATACCTTAGTTTTTTAATCGGACAGTGGAGATTTATGTCTCTGAGATTTATCTCGTTATTTTTTTTCAGTATCTTCGCTCTAGTCTTTAACAGTAATGTTTTTGCGGCCGAAGATTTAGGTGCCCATATCGATCTCTTCAAGATCGACAGCATCGTTGTCTCTGGAAATAAAAAAGTTGAAAAAGAAGCAATCCTGGAAAAGATCGGATCGAAGCCGGGCATGACACTGGATAACTACCTTCTGAAAAAAGACTTAGAAAAAATCTACTCAATGAAATATTTCGAAAACGTTGAAGCTCACCAGGACACTGTTGACGGGAAAAACGTTCTTCGTTTTTTAGTAAAAGAAAAACCAATCATTACAAAAATCAGCTTTGAAGGAAACGACGGACTTAGTGACGACGATCTGAAAGGCCAGGTTAAATCTAAGGTCTTCGCAATTTTAGATACGACGACAATAAAAAGTGATGTTCAGGCCCTTTTAAAATTCTACGAAGAAAAAGGTTATTTCCTGGCCTCAGTAGACTTCAAAGAAAAAAAGCTCAACGAAGAAAACACAGAACTTATTTTCAACATCAAGGAATTCGATAAAGTAAAAGTTAAAAAAATTAACTTCCTTGGTAACACGGCCTTTAAAGATGAAGAACTTAAAACCATCCTGCAGACTCAGGAAGACAGTTTGTTTTCTTTCATGTCAGGTACAGGGAACTTTAAGGAAATTAACTTTCAGAATGATATCGAAAGACTGAAGTATTTCTACCGTATGAAGGGTTACCTTCAGATCAATATCGGAACTCCTGAAATTACTGTCTCTGAAGATAAAAAATGGGTGTTCATTACTATGAAATTAACTGAGGGACCACAGTTCACAGTTAATAAAATTTCATTTCAGGGTGAAGTGCTTTTCCCGGAAGGGGATCTTCGCGAGAAGATGGTATTAAAGGAACAGGAAACTTACTCTGAAGAGTCGTTAAGAAAAGACATTCAGATGCTGACGGAAATGTATCAGGATGAAGGGTATGCGTTTGCCAACGTTATCAGAAACCTGAATGTAGTCCCGGGTGAAAACAAAGTAGACGTAGAGTTCTCATTCGAAAAAGGAAAGATCGCTTACTTCGGACGAGTAAACATTAAAGGGAACCCGAAATCCCGCGATAAAGTTATCCGTCGTGAAATCACAATTAAAGAAGGCCAGAAATTTAACGGAACTGCACTTCGCCAGTCGAAAGAAAATGTTCAACGTTTAGGTTTTTATGAACCGGAATCAATTGTCTTCAACACTGTTTCTCCAAAAGACAAAGAAGATGTTCTTGATGTCGACGTTTCAGTAAAAGAAAAAAATACCGGACAAATTTCTCTCGGAGCAGGTTATTCAACTGCGACAGGTGGATTCTTCCAGGCATCAGTGACTCAATCTAACTTTAGAGGGATGGGGCAGAACTTATCTTTCAGTTTAAACGTAGCTAAGACTTCGAACACTTTCAGTATCGATTTCACAGAACCATACTTATTCGACACAAAATGGTCGCTTGGTGGTGGTGTGTTTATTTCGAACAACGACACTTCTTCTTCATTCAGTGAAAGAAGAAAAGGTGGAAACATCCGTGTCGGTTACCCGATTTATCAATTCACGAATCTTTATCTGACTTACAAACTTGAAGACACGACGATTAAGTCTGTTGAAGATCCATCGATCGACGTCAATCTTGAAAACGGTCTGGCCTCTTCTGTTCAGACATCGATTGTTCACGATAAACGTGACGACAGATCAGATCCAAGAAAAGGTTACTTCCTGAGTTTCTCAACAGAGTACACAGGTATTGGCGGCGATAAAAAATGGCTTAAAAATGAAGTTGAATCCCGTACCTTCATTCCGGTTGTTGGTGATTTGATTTTCAGAACGCGCTTCTATGCTGGAAAACTAAACCAGGTTGATAGCAGAGCAATCCCGCGTACAGAAAAATTCACACTAGGTGGCTCACGCAACCTTCGTGGATACTCTTACGAAGATATCGGACCGAAAAAATATCTACAAAGAACTGGCACGGGCGTTTATGAGTATTTCAATACTGGTGGAGAGTTCATGTCTTTCGCCAACTTTGAATTTCAACATCCATTGTCGAGAGAAGCCGGACTAAAATGGGTTGTTTTCTTCGATGCGGGACACGCAGGTGACTTGGATCATGTTAAGGTTTATACTGATTACGGATTTGGATTTAGATGGTTCTCGCCAATCGGAGTTTTACGCTTTGAGTTTGGATACCCGTTGACGGGAGAATTTAAAGATCGTGGTTCTCAATTCCATTTTGATATAGGACAATTGTTTTAAAATATGAAGGAGTATTAGAAATGAAAGCATTAATCGCTATTATCGCCCTTGCAATGTCAGCTTCAGCATTCTCAGCAGTATCTGTTGGTAAAGTTGATGTTCAAAAAGTACTAATTACAGTTAATCAGGGTGTTGCTGTACGTGACCAGTTAAAAAAATCTTTTGATGAGAAACAAGCTCTTCTAAAGAAAGAAGAAGATTCAATCAAAAAACTTCAGGATGACTACGGCAAAAAAGCTTCAGTAATCAACGATAAAGAAAAAGCTAAAAAAGAAAAAGAAATCCAGGAAAAAATCATCGCAATCCAACAAAAGACTGCGACTTTCCAGAAAGAAATCCAGGATATGGAACAAAAACTTAAAACTCCAATCTTAGAAAGAGTTAAGAATGTAGTTGATGAAGTTTCTAAAGCAGCTGACGTTGATTTAGTTTACGAAGCAGCAACAGCTCCAATCCTTTTCGCTAAAACTGAAAAAGATTTAACTGACGATGTTGTAAAAGCGTACAACAAAAAATTTCCTAAATAGTTATCAGATTTTTTAAAATATAAAGTTGAGGGACCCCTTAAGTGATGAGCTTAGCGGGTCCCTTAATTGTTAAAAGAGGACCTATGAAACTAGGAAGCCTGACCAATTTCGATTCCACTTTTCTCTTACTTACAGACACTGATGAAGCGACTGTCATCGAAGGCATCACTGACACCAGTGAATACCAACACCGTCATATCCTTTTTATTAAAAATAAAAAATTTCACAATGAGTATCTCGCCGCTGAAAATACCAATCACGTCGGTATCATCATTGAAAAAAAATACGCTGATTCATTAAACGCAGACCAGATTGAAGTGTTAAAACAAAAATCGTGGTGGCTAGGCACTGTTCAGGATGTAAATCTTGGAATGTCATTTTTATCAAAACCTTTTTACGATGAAAAAATTGGCAACCCTAATGATATGGTCGATGGCCGTCAGATGGGAACTGCAAGTGTTCATCCAAGCTCATGGATCGCTCAGGGCGCATTCATCGGTGAAAACGTTGTCATAGAAGCTAATTCAAAAATTCATTCCGGTGTAGTCCTGATGTCGGGAGTGGTCGTCGGAGAAAATACAGAAATTTTTTCTAACGTCACAATTTATAGAAATGTAAAAATTGGAAACAATGTACGCATCCATTCGCAAACGACAATTGGTGCTGACGGATTCGGGTACAATTTTGCCAAAGGTGTTCACCATAAAGTGTGGCACATGGGCAGTGTTATCATCGGTGACCATGTTGAAATCGGCGCAGGCACATGCATTGATCAGGGAACTTTTTCACCGACAAAAATCGGTAGTGGATCGAAACTTGATAATCAGGTTCAGGTCGGACACAACTGTAAATTGGGAACTGGAGTTATTCTTTGCGGCCAGGTAGGTCTCGGAGGAAGTACGACTGTCGGTGACTACACTGTTTTAGGTGGAGCTGCTATGGTTGCCAACGGAATCAACATTGGAAGTGGAGTACAGATTGCCGGTGGTTCAGGTGTAACGGCAGATATTGAAAATGGAAAAGTAGTCGGAGGATTTCCGGCACGAGATATTAAAGAATGGTTGAGAAGTGTGGCGATGATTAGAAAAATCAGTCTGCCGGCCTCTTCTTCAAAAGATAAAGACAATTAGGAGAACTCACATGCTACTGAACTTAGAACAAGTAAAAAAAATCCTTCCTCACCGCGATCCGTTTCTATTTATTGATTCTGTTGAATCTGTAACTATTCCCGGAAAAGTTGTGGAAAAGGGCCAGCTCTTCGACATCAAAGAAATCCAGGAAGCAGAAGTTGTTGCTCACTATAGAACAAAAAAAGACCACGCTATCTTTGCAGGACATTTTCCTGACTATCCAATTCTTCCAGGAGTTGTTCAAGTCGAGATGATGGCACAGGCAACGAGCTTCATTGTTTTATTAATGCTGGAAAACCCGTTTGAAATGAAAATGGACGTGGCACTTTTAGGAATCAATGAAGCACGTTTCAGAAAACCTGTTCTTCCTGAAATGGATTTAAAGCTGGTGACAAAACTTCTGAAAGTCAGAGGCCCGATGATTACCAGCGAATGTAAATTATATTGTAATGATCAATTGATGAGTGAAGCGACGGTTCTTGCTTCACTAAAAATGTCTTAACATATTTTTAAACAAGGAAAGTTATATGAGCAATATTCACCCTAGTTCTATCGTTGATAAAAATGCAAAACTTCATGAAACAGTAAAGGTCGGACCTTTTTGTATCGTAGGACCGAATGTTGAAATCGGTGCCAATACTATTTTACACTCTCACGTCGTGATCGACGGCCACACAGTTATCGGTACAGATAATAAATTTTTCCAGGGTTGTTCAATCGGAGCACCTCCTCAGGACAATTCTTATAAAGGTGAACCAACACGTACAGTTATCGGCAATAATAATACGTTTAGAGAATATGTTTCTGTTCATCGTGGAACTTTAAAAGAAAATCTTGTCACACAAATTGGCGACAACTGTTTACTAATGGCCTATGTACACATTGGACATGATGTTTCTATGGGGAACAATTGTACTATTGCCAACTCCACAAATTTTGCAGGACACGTAAAAGTTGGTGATAGAGTTATCATTGGTGGTGGTTCTCAAGTTCAACAATTTGTAAGTCTTGGTCGTGGATCTTATATTGGTGGGGCTTCTGCTCTTGACCGCGACATTCCATCTTTTTGTACAGCAATCGGAAACAGAGCTCACTTAAAAGGAATCAACATCATTGGTATGAAACGCCAGGGGTATTCGAAACAGGAAATTTCCGAAGTCGTAGACTTCTTAAGAACAATTGAATCGAGCAACATCTCTCCTCGTTCATTCGTTGAAAATGCAGAGCACATGGCAGAGTACAAAGACAACAGAGTTATTATTGAAATGGTCGACCAGATTAGAAAATCTGAAATCGGTATCGCTCCATTCAACCCATAAGGATTTTGAAATGTCTAAACTACTATCTCTGTTACTCATTCTTCTTTCTGCTGCTGGATGCGCGATAGCACCACTTAACTCTACTACGACTGCCAGAACTTTAGGTGAAGGTCAGAACGAAGCAAGAATCAACGTCATCATTCCCGGAGCGATGGTTGAAAGAGGGATCACTAATGATTTAGATCTAGGTGCTGGAATTGAATTTCAATCGACAACAGTTTTAAATCTTTTTGGTAAGTACGGTTTCATCAACGATCCTAAAGGTGGTTTTTCACTGGCGGGACTTGGCGGAGTAGGAATTGGAAGTGGAACAAAGTCTGTTTACGCCGGTCCGGTTTTATCTTACAGACACGACTGGTTCGAAGCATTCACTGTCATCAGATACAATTATGTACACTGGACTAATAATATTTCAGAAGACGATAAAGCTGACCTGCTAAGTTTTTTCCCGCACAAAGTGAATTTTAGTTATTCGCAGGTTGATGTCGGCGTAAGTTACATCAACGAAAAAGCGATCATGAGTTTAGGGATGAAAGTGTTTGCTCTTGAAAAGAGCAACAGCAGTGCCACTCCGTTTTTTGATATCGGATTTAAATTTTAAGGATTATCTATGGCAAAGATTCGTGTTGCAGTTATAGGCTACGGACATTTAGGAAAATGGCACTGCCAGAAAGCTGAAAGTTTTCCGGAATTATCAGAGCTGAAATATATTGTTGAAAAATTCCCGGCAGGACAGGAAGCAGCAAAAAAAGCTCACCCGAATGCGACAGTTGTAGACGACATTTCAAAATGCATCAACGACATCGATGCTGCTTTTGTTGTCACGCCAACTTCATTTCACTTTGAAATTGTTGAGTACCTTTTAAAAAATAAAAAACATGTCTTCTGTGAAAAACCTGTAACGGAATCGACAGATCAAGCGCTGAAACTTCAGGAGTTATTAAAAGCAAATCCAGTTGTTCTTCAGGTCGGTCACTCGGAAAGATTTCACCAGGCGTGGGAGAGAAAAACTGAGTACAAACATTTTTTCGAATCACCATCACACATTACATTAAAGAGAGTGGCACCGTTTAAAGGCCGTGCGACTGACGTGGACGTCGTTCAGGATTTAATGATCCACGACCTTGATCTTCTTGTTTATCTTTTTGGTGAAGCTCCTGTGAGCGTTGATGCCATCGGATTTAAAATGAGAACGACTCATTACGATTATGTGACTGCAAATTTTAAATTCAAGTCAGGAAACCGCGCGACGATTACTGTCGGAAGAAATCAGACGAAAGAAGTGAGAGAGCTGGAGATTTCCAACAAAGCAGGGACTCTACTTGTAGACCTGATGAGAAATGAAATCCAGGAAGCGCTCGGAAGTCATGCCGGCCCTGAATACGTCAACACGGCCAACTATGAAAAGCGTGACCACTTATATTTAGAGCACAAAAACTTTTACGATTCGATCATCAATAAAAAAGCTCCAATCATTTCACTTGCAGACGGCCTTGTGGCCGTTCGTTTAATTGACCAGGTTCTGGAGAGTGCGAGAAGTGGAAAAGAGGTCATGCTTTAATGACAAACAAGTCTTGTCTCATTATCGCAGGTGAAAAATCAGGTGAAGAACATACACTTAGTTTCTTCAACGACCTGAAAAAAGCATCACCCGGAACTACATTTTTCGGAGTGGGCGGTGACGACTTAAAAAAAGAAGGACTTGAACTTCTTTATCACCTGAATGATTTTTCTTCATGGGGATACAGCGAAGTCATTGCAAAAATTCCCTTCTATAAAAAAGCAATGGATCACATTGTTGAAGAAGTAAAAAACAGAAACTGCAAAACAGCAATCCTGGTCGACTTCCAGTCCTTCAATTTAAAACTCGCAGGAAAATTAAAAGACAGCGGAGTAGAAGTTCTTTATTACGTGGCCCCGCAGGCCTGGGCATGGAAAGAGTACAGAGTTAAAAAACTGGCCCGCGCGGTCAATACTCTTTTCACGATCATCCCTTTTGAAAAAAAATGGTTTAATGACCGCGGAGTAAAAAAAGTTATCAGCGTTGATCATCCTCTGTGGACTACTTACAAGGACGACCTGATAAAATTTCAAAAAAAGATTGAATTAAATTCTCCCGTGAACATGCTTCTGTTACCCGGATCTAGAAAATTTGAAGTTGAAAAACTTCTTCCGGTTTTCATTGAATCTGTAAAAGAATTAAGAAAAGATTTTCCATTAAAGGTTTCCATCGTTAAATCGAGTTCGGTGCCGGCAGCACTTTATGATGCTTATCAAAATTATTTTGATGTCGAATACACCAATGAAAATCTGACAGACGCTCTGAAAGTGGCCGACTTTTCAATGGCCGCGAGTGGAACTGTGACGCTGACATGTGCGCTTTACGAAGTTCCCACTGTCGTTTGTTATAAAACTTCACTGCTTAATCAATATATTTACGAGACTGTCGTGAAGTACAGAGGCTTTATCAGTCTCGCCAATATCGTACAGAATCGCTCAGTCTTTCCAGAGCTTCTTCAAGATCAGGTCATCGCCTATAATATCGTGTCGTATTTAAAGAATTGGTATTATAATAAACAAGCTTACTTAGAGTTAAAAACTCAACTGAAAGAGACAAAATCTCAAGTACGTGGTGAGCCTGTTGATATACCAAAATACATGGCGGAAGTAATAGATCACTCTTATGGAAAAAAAATCGATCCCACTCATTAAAAGAATTTTTTTTTCGCCACTCTCATGGATTTGGGAATCTGTTTATTTTTTTCGCCGCGCCTGTTACGACTATGGAATCATGAGACAGCGCTCATTCCAGGTTCCGATTATTTCTATTGGCAATCTCACTTTCGGTGGAACAGGAAAAACTCCTTTCACTTTATGGCTTGCTGAATACCTTCACACAAAAAATAAAAAAGTTATGATCCTCATGAGAGGTTATAAAGGGAAACTAGAAAATTCCAGCGGTATCATCACTGCAGGAAGGATGATGACTCCCGATCCGGTCGAATACGGCGATGAGCCTCTTCTTTTCGCCAGAAGACTTGAAGACGCTACAATCGTTGTAGGAAAAAACCGCAGTGCTAATTTAAGTTTTTATTTTCCAAAAATTGAACCGGATGTTGTTCTTCTTGATGATGGACATCAACACATAAAGATCAAACGCAAACTCAATATCGTTTTATTTGATGCGACGATGCCGCTGCTCCGTTACCGTGTGGCCCCTCTGGGATATATGCGCGAAGGTTTTCAGGCATTGAAAGATGCTGACCTTGTGGTCATTGGCAAAGCTGATATTGCAGGCGTTGATAAAATAAATGCACTAAAAAAGTTTCTTCAGCCTCATCTTCCTGTCGGAGTGGACTTTGCTGAAGTCGGTTTCAGGCCAAATGGTTTCTACAATGCTGCCAACGATTTAGTTTTAACCGTTGAACAGATCAAAGGCCGCAAGGTGATTTGTGTTGCCGGAGTTGCGAATCCTGAATCTTTTTTCAAGTTGCTTGAAGAATTGGGTGCAGAAGTTATCGTTACAGAATCTTTCCCTGATCATCACTATTTTAAGCCAGATGAAATCAACGCGCTTTTATCATATGCCAAAAACGAAGATGCACTTTTAGTGACAACCGAAAAAGATATGGTGAGAATTAAAAAAATTGTCGAGGATGATTCAATTGTATTTCTAGAAGTGGAGATCCAGTTTTTAAATGGCGAGGATGTCACAAAGAAAATAATTGATTCTGCTTTTCAAAATTTATACTAGGGATGCTTATGAGATTTAAAACAATATTATTTTTTGCCATTTGCAGTGCCATGGTTTCATCATGCTCGACAAATTATCAGGAAGAAAAAAAAGTTCTTCTTTCGAAAAATGATAACCCTGACCTGGTAACAAGTTTCGAGCTGGATAAAACCCAGGCAGAAAATTATAAGGCCATTTCCGAAGAAGAAGCTAAGGCCAAGGCCGAAAAAGATGCAGCTGAAGCAAAAGCAAAACCAGCTCCCAAAAAACCATTGAGCAAAAAAGAAAAAGCGAAACTTGATAAAGAAGCAAAGGTTGCAGCTGAACCCAAAAAAACTACAACGCTCGAACCTAAAACAGCTGCAGCTAAAGCAGTTCCAATCAATTTACTTCCCGCAAATTACCCTGAAGATTTTAAAAAGTATGATGAAAAGTCAAAAGCTGTATGGGGAAAATTCAAACCAAGTTTTTACCAGGGTGAAGAATCCATCATGGCCGTTTCGTATTTAGGTGTGACTGCCGGATACATTACGATTCTTTCTAAAGAAGTGGCAGTCTTAAATACTAAAAGTGTTTTCCACTATTATGCCCGCTTCAAGTCGAGCGATGCCTATAGATATTTTTACTGGCTTGATGACAAACTTGATACGTACGTTGAAAAAACTGATTTTCTTCCAATGAAATACTCATTGGTTCAAAGAGAGAAAAAACAAAACGTCGACGACCTTCAGCTTTTTGATTTCAAAAAAATGATGACGTACAGCTGGTATAAAAGAGTTAAGGAAGGTTCCAACAAGGATGAAAAACTTGAAGCCATGATTCCGAGCCTGGCACAGGATTCATTTTCAGCTCTGCAATTTGTGAGAGGACTTCCACTGATTAAAGGCGATATCTATGAATTTCCAGTTATTACGCGCGGACAATTCTGGCTTCTTAAAGTTGAAGTCATGGGACCCGATACAACAAGTGTGAACGGCAAAGACGTTGATTCGATAAAAATCAGAGCAGAAACTAAATTCCCGGGTGTACTACAAAAAAGCGGTGATATTAATTTCTGGTATGGAACAGGTCCGGAAAGAAAACTTTTAAAATTCCAGGCGAAAATTAAACTCGGATCTCTTTACGGAGAACTGGTTGAATACAAATCCGGAACACTGGTAAAATAATTTGGTTAATAAGCAAGCGAGAAACATTCTCTACATTCTTCCTACAAAAGAATGGAACACTAAAGAGCGTTTTGCTTTTAGAGATATCGCTCAGGCAAAAAAACACGGCTACAATATTTATGTCTGCACCTTCGACGATTCTTTCGCTGCTAAAATGGCACGCCAGATGGAAATCGAAGTCATCCCTTACAAACCACATTTTCTGAACCGCTTTTTTAATTTCCACAAACATCTCTCACTAGCGCCGGCCTTTAAAAAGGCCCACATCGATATCGTTCACTGTTATAACTTCAACCTGCTTTGCTCAATCAGCATTCAGTTGAAGCGACAAAACGTAACAGCATTGGTTGTCACTCAGGACCACTGCATCGATAGACCTCTGCAAAGATTCTGGTACAGACCTCTAATCTCCAGAATCGATTCATTGATCATAGCCAACAAAAATCTACTGCAGGATTCACTGGGAAACCTCGGTCTCCCGCTTAAAAAAATAGAATACTTTGGCCTCGGAATAAAATACGAAGACGCTGTGAACCCGCTTCAGATTGCAGTGAACTTTGATCTCTATAAAGACTACTTCCTTGTTGGAACTTACGTTTCACCAGGGCTGAATGACCACAAACATTTAGTACCAGTCCTTGCAGCACTTAGAGTTGTTAACGAAAAACTTCCTGCCGGCAAAAAATCAAAACTCGTTCTTATTTCTCCCGTCGATTTTCAGGGAATGGGCTTACTTCCAAATCTGATGAGAGACATTCAGGAACAGGATCTGCAGGAAGATGTTCTCTTCGTAACAACGGCCGACATCATCGGAGTCATCTCACGCCTTGACCTGTGGGTAAGTAATGCTCCCAATGAATTGATAGAAGATTTCGCCATCAGTGCTCTCGTACACGAAGTGCCTGCGATCCTCGCACGCAACTTCTGCAGCAAAGATCTGATCGAAGAATACGAAGGAGTCGGTGAGACTTATAAATTATTTGATGCCAGAGAGCTTCGCGACAAATGGGAAAAAATAATTCTGGGGCAGGCGGTTTACCGTGAGAAAACCAGGTTATATAAATACTTTATCGAGCGCGAGCATTCACACAAAAATTATAAAACTCAGTTGATGAATCTATATTCTAAATCTGTTCAGAGACGTGTTCGTCTTTTCAGGAAAAAGTAAGCTGTATCTATATTCAGCACTGTCTATAATTTAGACACATTCGTCTTCTCAAACCACTGTTTTATTTGTGTCTAGCTCCGGCCAGTTATTTGCACTTCCCCTCTTAAATTATCTCATTTAAAGAGGACTCTATGGTCACTAAAATCTTCATCACACTTCTGATCATTTTCCCTTTTATTTATAAGGCAAATGCAGCTTCACTTGAAGAGGAAAAATCTTTCATAGAATATTACACAAAAGAAACATTTCAAACACGTTCTGACGTTAACAAACTCAACACTTTTGTAGCTCAGTCTGAAATTTTCAAAACTATGCGCCAGAAGGCAAGAGTGTCTTCACTAACAAATGATGAACGCCAGATTCTTCGTGAATCATGGGCAAAATTAATCCAGTCACACGTCACACTTAATGTGATCATCAGTAAAATAAATGAACGAATTAATGAAAATAAAGACAACGCTTTAATCAGCGATGAGTACTTCACAGTTCTTTATGCGGCCTACATGTCTGAGTACAGAAGCTCGATTGAGTTTATCCGCTCGATGAGAACAGTTCCTACAACAGATAAAGTTCTCAATGAAGCAGATCAGGAACTAGGAATTGATTCTAGATCATTCGCCGATTTTAAACTTGAATATCTCAACCTCGCAAAGTTCACTCAATACTCAGGTTACAAAATCCAGGCAATGACAAAAAAAGTCGAAACATCAGAACTTGCTGCCGGAATTGCAGAAGACGAATCAAATATTTCGAAATTTCATCACTACAAAGGAACTCTATACACTTTAAAAAATGCCGGAAGAATTACTGCGCATTTATTATTTAAAGCGTATTTCCCGATTCAAAAAAATATTTCTGAATGGATGGGGGACGAACGAGTGGCCCGCGGAAATGAATTTTTAATTAATCAGAACCAGATCAAAACAATTCACCAGAAATTAAAATCAGGTGACGTCTTCATCGAAAGACGCGAATGGTATTTATCTAATATTGGTCTTCCAGGATTCTGGCCGCACGCTGCTCTTTATTTAGGCCGTCCTGAAGAGCGTTCTTATCTTGAAGAAGATGAATCAGTTCAAGAATGGGTAAAATCTGAAGGGATCGAGAGTGGAAGTTTTGAAGAGCTGCTCGCGAACAAACACCCGCAAGCTTATAAAGAAAGTTTAGGCAGCGATGACTCTCATCACGAGTACCGCGTTCTCGAAGCGATGAGTGAAGGTGTGGTGTACACAAGTCTTGAGCACTCAGCGAATGCTGACTCCCTCGCAGTCCTTCGCCCGCGTTTAGCGAATCTCGATATCGCCAAAGGAATCCTGACGTCACTCAAGTACCAGGGGCGCCCGTACGACTTCAATTTCGATTTCAGAACAGACTCCACAGTAGTTTGCTCTGAACTTATTTATTACACTTACCAGCCAACGAAAGATAAAAACGGCCTGTACTTCCCGGTGACGGAAACATTGGGTCGTCCGGTTGTGACTCCCAACAATATCGTAAAAGATTTTGTTGAGAGCTATGGAACTGACAAACAACAATATGATTTAATTGTATTCCTCGACGGAAATGACAAGAAGAAGGAAGCTGTTTTCTCAGGTATTGATATGCTTAAGACGACTCCAGGACGTCCAAAATGGTTCATCTTCACTCAAAATAAAAAACACTAAACAAGAGGCTCAGGCCTCTTGTTGGTATGTGCGTTAGAGTAAGATTCCTCTCGACAACTCCCCCTGATTACAAGTATATTTGCCCTTCAAATCCAGTGATTCTTTTTTAAAGCAAAAGCTGGGGCCAATTTTAAATTGGTAAAAAAATCTCTCGAGGTATTTATGGCTCAAAAACAAGAACTAAAACAGAATTGGATGAAAGGTTACGACGTCGTCATTGGTGAAGACGTAGAAACTAAAGCAGCAACTGATTTTAGCGCGCTACTGGACAGTTCGGTTTCTAAGAATTTTGAAGAAGGTGAAGTGTTCATGGGAACAATCATCAACATCGGTCAAGACTACGTAACAGTAGACATCGGTTACAAGCAAGAAGGTCTTGTATCAGTTAAGGAATTCCAAAACTACGATGGTTCTCTAAAAATCAAAAAAGGTGACAAGATTGAAGTCTACCTGGAAAAATTAGAATCACACATGGGGAATTTAATCCTGTCGAAAGATAAGGCCGAAATCCTAAAAGCATGGGACAGAATCTCTCTAGCTTGCGAATCAGGTGAACCATTAACTGGTACAGTTATCGCAAAAGTTAAGGGTGGTCTTTCTGTTGATATCGGAGTTAAAGCTTTCCTTCCAGGATCGCAAATTGACATCCGTCCAACTAGATACCTTGATAAGTACATTGGTAAAACAATGGAATTCAAAGTTATTAAGTTTAACAAGAAACGTGGGAACATCGTTCTTTCACGTCGTGCAATCCTTGCTGAAGAGCGTGGAAAAATGCGCGGTGAAATTCTTTCTCAAATCGAAGAAGGAATGGTTGTTAAAGGGATCGTTAAAAACATTACTGACTACGGTGCATTCATTGACCTTGGTGGTATCGACGGTCTTCTTCACATTACAGATATGTCATGGGGAAGAGTTAAACATCCAAGCAACATCCTAAACATCGGTGACGAAATCGAAGTTAAGATTCTTAAATTTGATACAGATAAAGAGAGAGTTTCTCTTGGTCTAAAACAAGTTCAAGCTAATCCATGGGAAGAAGCTAAG
>JACMNL010000098.1 GCA_014378525.1 Bacteriovorax sp. | reverse complement strand
TCCACTTTAATTTAAAGATGTTTGAACTATTTGCTAAAGTATTATCCATAATAACCGATTAAATGAGTAAGAAGTTCATCCCATACTGAACTTCGGAAATTTATCCTAGATTTTAAGACCAGGCCCCATCCTGGTCTTTTTTATTTTAGGGCATACCGAGCGAAATTCACAGGAATTAATACTGTAGCCCCTCACTCAAGCATCAACAAAAATTTTACTCATCTAAAGTTCGAGAGCAATTCCTGCCTGTCTCTGATTGGTCCTATAAAAAATGATAATATTCATGGTAGCGACCTCTCAAAATCAGGAGGATTTTTTGGGTATTTCGTTCGGCTCCATCAATACTGGACTTCCTAAGGACATTGTTAAGCAGATAATAGCTGCTGAGCAAATTCCTGTTCAGAACATGGAAAAACAAAAAGGAAAAATTTCAGACAAGAAAGGTCTTGTTGATCAGCTGACAAAGCTGGTTGAAGACGTGCGTGGAAATTTAACTTTGAATGCCAGTGCCAGATCACTGCGCGAATTAAAAATTGATACGAATGAAGATATCGTTCATGCGACTGCGGATAAAAATAAAGCAGTGCCCGGAACATATCAGTTAGAAGTTATGTCACTCGCTCAAAAATCTTCTGCGATGTCGACTGGCTTCAAAGATAAAGACGAAAGTTATATCGGTGTAGGTTATATCCAGTACACACTTCCAAATGGTGATACGAAAGATATTTACGTTGATTCAGACAATGCTTCGTTAAGTGCTGTTTCAAAATTAATCAACAAAGATACTGCACTTGGAGTTACGGCCAACGTAATCAACGACGGTAGTGGATCTGATACTCCATGGAGACTGATTTTAAGTTTAAACAAAACCGGTGATGAAGCCGCTGTAGATTTTCCATATTTTTACTTCGTCGATGGCGACGATGACTTCCAGCTGGAATTCCAGCGTGAAGCTCACGATGCAAAAATTAAACTCGATGGATTTGAAATCGAAGTTCCGGAAAATAAGGCAGCTGATTTAATTCCGGGAATCGCACTTGATTTGAAAAAAGCAAAACCGGGCGAAGAATTTTCTATCAAGGTTTCTGAAGACGTTGCTGCCGTTGGTGCAAAAGTTCAGGACTTAGTTGGAAAACTCAATGCTGTTTTAGGGTTTATTAAAACTCAGAACACGATGGATGAAAAAACTGATACTTCACGCACACTCGGTGGAGACATCATGCTTCAATCTCTTGAAGGACGTATCCGAAGTGCAGTTTTCAAAGATGTCATAACTGACAAAGGTTACAAACGTGCCGCTGATATCGGTCTGCGTTTTAGCCGCGAAGGTGTTCTAGAATTCGATGACAAAAAATTTCAATCGCTGATTTCAGAAGATTACAATAACGTGGCCCAGATTCTTACGGGAACATTTACGGCCGAAGGCGGAAAAACTGAAGGGTTCATGGATAACTTAAGCGGCATGGTGAACATGTCTCTTCGTTCACCAGATGGACTCTTACAAAGCAGAAAGAAAACTCTTTCGAGCAGTATTGAACAAATCGACAGAAGAATTGCACAGAAAACAAAGTATATCGAAGAAAAAGAAAAAAATTTAAAAGACAAGTTCGCAAGACTTGAAGGAACAATCTCGAAGATCAGATCTTCAGGTGCGGGACTTCAAGGGTTAGGAGCAACATCTGATCCCGTTCAACAATTAGGATAATGGAAATTAGGAGGTATATATGAGTTACGGTTATGGCGCTTACAAAAAGACTGCAGTTAGTACTGCCAGCAAAGAACAAATTCTTTTAATGTTGTATCAAGCTGCAATTAAAAATTGCAAGAAAGCGATTGAAGCCATTGAAGCAAGACAGATTGCTCAAAAAGGTGAATACATCGGAAAATTTCAGGACATTGTTATTGAATTAAATAACAGCCTGGACTTTGAGGTCGGCGGTGATATTGCGAAAGAACTTTCTTCACTCTACGACTACATGCTGTTTTCAAGCACACAGGCAAACATCAAGATTGATGCTGAACCTCTTCAAGGTTGCTTAAACGTTTTAAACACACTTTACGAAGGGTGGAGCGAAGCAATTAAGAGTCTTAAAGCTGCAGCACCTGGCCCTGAAGAAATTAAAAAATAAAAACGCCTACTTTAAAGTTTCGGAGTGAATTATGTTAAACGACCTTTTTGAAAATATCCAACAACACTTATCAATGCTGGATCTTGCACTTCACTGTTCACAAAAAATCTTCAGCCTTGCAAAGCTTGAAAATTTAGACGGAGTTATTTCAGAGACAGACAATCGCGAAAGACTGGTAAATGTCATTGGAATGATCCAGCAGAAAATTGAAAACCAGATTAATCAACTAAATGCTGCTGAATTACAGGAAGCAGATATTTTAATTTTAAAATCATGGTTTCAGGATCTTAGTACATGGTCAGATAAGATGATCGCACTGGACAGAGAAACTGTTGAACTTCTTAGTCAACAAAAAGAAGATACAACAAAAGAAATCGCCCACATTTTTAAAAACAAAGAAATGTTTAAAGGCTATAACAACTCGTCTAAAAAATAAAAACCGCACGTACGTAGAAGGCCGTCTCTCATTGACAAAAATCTACGTACGTGAGGTAATATAGTCTGCGGAGCATATGATTTGCTCCAATATTTTTTAAACCTTTTTGAACCTTAAGGACGAGGAACAGGGGTACCATGAACAACCTACCGATTATTTCATCATACGAAGTTAAGACTTCCAGAACAGAACAAAAAGTTCCTGTAGTTAATGGAGTTCATCTTCATTCAATTTACAATCCTTTTAAAGAAGCCGAGAACTTAATCAACTCGAGCCTCGATTCCTTAAAAGGTAAAAACGAAGTACTGATTCTAGGGTTAGGCTTTGGTTATCACGTAAACTTTGCAATCGAAAAACTCACAGAGCTTTACGGAAACAATTTTAAAATCATCGTCATTGAACCTAACCATCAGGTTCACCAGGATTGTTTAAACCTGGATCTGTTGAATAAAAAAAATGTTCTCGTATACTCAGGCTTCACTGCACAGGAACTTTATCGCGACCTGGACCTGATTCATTTTCTACTGAGAAAACCAGCAATGATCGCCCACCCGGCTTCATTTAATCTTTATCAGATGTATTTCAAGACATTTCTTACTTTCGAAGCACCGACTCAGATGGATGACATTTCTAAACTCACTGAAGTGCGTGAAGTAAAAAATTATTTAAAAAACTTTGAACCCAAGAGCACTTTCACGGAATCTTTTTACAATCAACTTCCGCAAAAAGAAGAATTTAATACTATGGACTTCCTTGCAATGGCGCTTGTTGAGATGACAAAAAGAAGCGGAGAGAAAGTCGGAGACGTTGAATAATGAAAAAGATATTAATTATTAATCTTAGAAGACTTGGTGATGTTTTTTCAACAGCTCACTTAATCAATTCATTAACTTCAGGAACCGGCAATCAGGTTTCTCTTTTAACTTACAAAGAAAGTTCAAGAGCTTCTGAAAACCTTAAAAACGTGACTAATCTTTTTGAAATAGACCGCAAAGAAATCATTACACTTAAAACAAACAAGCTTTTTTCTGACGGGTTTGCGTTTGAGCAGCTGTTCACTAAGTTGGAAGGGATTAAAAATCAGCATTGGGACCAGATCATCAATTATTCAAATGACGTGGTTGGGGCCTACCTTGCCTCTTATCTTAAAGATTCTACAAAACAAGTAATCGGTGTTCACTATAACAGCAAAAGAAATATTGTTACTCAAAATGACTGGGAACTTTTATTTAATGATGTACTTCCGGTTGTAAAATACGCTCCTATTCACTTCGTAGACTGTTATCACAAAATGACAGGAACTCTTCTTGTGAAAGAAGGAGATAAACTCAATACAAATCCGAGCTATAACGAAACTGCATTCAATAACATCAATGCTGTTAGACGCGAGTATGGAACTGAAAATCAATCAAAGATTATTGCAATCCAGATGAAGACTGCAGACGCATCTAAAGATATTCCGGAGAATACTCTTCATGAACTGGTTCACTTGATTAAAAAGAATCCGGAGATGATCCCGTTTCTTTTAATTGCTCCGAATGATAACGAAAGAAGAATGGCAACAGAATTCAATAAACTTCACAATGACGAAATTGTTGTTGTTGAAGCTGATCTTCAGGCCATCGCCTCAGTTCTTATGAATATCGATTTACTGGTAACTCCATGTACGGCAATCAAACACATTGCTGACCTTACAGATACTCCAGTACTTGAAGTTTCTCTTGGACACGCACCATTTTTAAAGCAAGGAAGTTACGCAAAAGAATCGCTGGTATTAACAGACGTGATTACATCGCGCGAGTTTACGACGGGGAAAGCAATTGCTCCGACTTCAATCAATGCCCACGATATTATGAGTTGCATATTCTATGCTCTGACTCGCACAAAAACTATCAAGCCCCGCCTGTCAAACGATGTGACTTTATATCAGACTGCTTTTGACCAGATGGGTATACGTTACAGCCCGATTGCTGGAACTATCAACACTGAAGTTGAAATACACAGACTGATGTCACGACAGCTGATCAATACGATGTTCGAACAGAATCCAGACGCTTCGATTTATCGTGATGTTGTTAATCTTGATTTAAGAACTGCAACTGAATGGACCAATTCTGAAAAATCAGTTGTCACAAGTGTAATGAAAGATATTCTTGGAACTTTAAGATCACTTCTACAGTCAGTGGAAAATCGCAAGAGCTCAAGAGACTTCGTTATGAACCTGGGAAAACTTATTTCTCACATAGACAGCGAATCACTGGTTCAAATTCCGGTTTCTATGTTCAAGAGCAAGATCGAAGCAATCAATGCAAAAACGTTTGAAGAAAACACAAAAGAAGTGGAAGTTCTTCTTTATGAATTAAAATCGGATATGCAAAAGATACTACAGTGTCTTAATGAGCTTGAGGTTCAGATCAACGCAAGCAAAATGGAAGATATGATTACGAGAAAGCTGGAATCAACAAAAGTGCAGAACACTTAGTTTTTCAGATCTCACATTTTTTAAAACCGTAAACCAGGATTGGGTTATGAACATATTTCAGGATGATATCAACAACGAATTCGACAGAATTAAAAAAACCTTGTCTGAAGGAAATCCCCTTACATTAGAAGATTTAAAAATCATTCTTTTAGCTGAGCTGAATGAGGAGGATCTTCATGAAAGTAAGCAATAAAGAAGCATGCGCTACTAAAAATGCGCATCCAACAATAGCTCTATTGCAACTGACAAGACTTGGTGATCTGATTCAGACTGTTCAGGCAGTTCAGAACTTCAGAAAAACTCATCCTCAATACCGAATGGTTTTAATTGCGAGATCTCAATTTGCAAAACCATTAAATTTTTTATTACAAAAATATTTTGATAAAGTTTATACGCTTGATACTCAGGCCATCTTTCATGACCAGCACACTGCCGGTCTTTCAAAGAGCTTGAATGGCATCAATGTATTTATCAGTGAACTTAAATCTGAAAATATTGATGCTTTAATCAATCTTTCATTTTCAAAATCTTCTTCATACCTGGCCTCATTGATTCCTGCTGTTCATAAAATTGGATCATTTCACGACTTTAACAATAAAGTTCAGATCAATGATAAGTGGTCTCAGGTTCTTTATTCTACAGTTATGCGTGGATCATTGAATCCATACTCACTTGTTGAATTATTCAAAAATATCATTGGCATCACGCCTTCAGAGCCGGTTGTTTCAGCTGCACAGTCTGCAATGCCGAGAGCAAATTTAATTGTAGTTCACCCTTTCGCTTCTAACGACAGAAAAGCATGGAAAGCTGAAAAATGGGTTGAGGTTATTTATAAAACGTTGAAAGACAACGACAAGTGTACAGTCACTTTAGTTGGTGCAAAAAATGAAGTTTTAAAATCACAAATCATCACCGAAAACCCTTTGCTGAAACCTTTTTCGGCAAGACTGATCAACGTCACTGGAAAAACTTCAATTGAAGAACTTTCTCAAGTCGTGGCAAATGCAAAATTATTTGTTGGACATGATTCAATGGTTGGTCATCTTGCGGCCATCAATAATACTCCGACACTAACAATTTCACTTGGAAATGTTCGTCCGCACGAAACAACACCTTTCCAGACGAATGCCTATAACCTGGCCCCGAGAACAAAATGTTTTCCATGTTTTCCTTCTGATCCTTGCGCCTATACCCAATGTCATCACGATATTCCTTACCAGCTGGTGAGCAATGTCATTAAACAATTAATGAGCGGAAATGAAATTGATGCAGAATGGATTAAGAGTTCAAACTCTGGATTCCATTTAAGTTCGGTGAACTTTTATCGTTCACGTTTTCAAAATGGTATGTTCACTCTGGATAGCCTGATCGAAGGACATCTTGATGTGGCCGACATCTTCAGGACTTTTTATAAAATTACATGGTCATTCGTAATCAACAACGTTGAAGACAATTACCCGATCCCTAAATTGACTCCAAACTCGCACAGAGATCTGCTTGATGCCTTAACCGGCCTTCAGCATTTGTTCGAGTTATCTGAGTTTGGTCAGAAGTATTCACGTTTCATTCTGGAAGAGATTTCATCTTCAACTCCAAGTATCGCAAAGATTAAAGAGTTTTCGAAAAAGATTGACGAGATCGATCACCTTCAGGAAATGGTTCAAAAAACTTCTCCCTACCTTGCTCCAATCATCGATTATTTTAAAGTCAGAAAAGGAAATCTATTCGGTGACAACATCGTAAAGCTGACTGAGAGTTCTTATTACTGCTTCGAAGAAAACGCACAGCTTACAAGTGTTATGTACGAATTGATTCAAAATACGATTGCTGAATATAAAATTGGAAATAATAAAAATTCAAGATCTGATCTCAACAAATAGGATAGAAAATGGGCCTTATTAAAGACGAAAAAAATTCATCATCTTACTCTTCACTAGACCTTGCTTTCGAGTCGATTGATTCGTGCTTTGGTTACGTTGATTATATCACCACACAGATTCAAAAACTCACCACTCAGTACAACGAGGGAAAACTGGATGAAGCGAATGAATCATTCGTAGAAGTGATCGAACTGATGGATTTATACATCCAGCTTGTGTCGCGCGTTTACCGCGTTTTAAGAACTGATTTAAAAGTCATGAACTTCAAGGATGAGTCAATCCAGAAGCTTGAGATCCATCTACTTTCTGTTATGAAGGCACTACTTCAGGCAAAAGAAAAAAATGACACAATCATGCTTTGTGACTTGCTAGAATATGAGCTGGTCGATAACCTTACCCAGTGGAAGATCAAAATTTTACCAGAATTAAAGAAGTTAAAAAATTATTAAGCTCGAATTCCTTCGAGCTTAATAATTTTGAATATAAGTCCAAGCCCGTACGTTTCTCTAAGAGTATTTTTGAAAAAAAAATCTTAATCTCGCTCAAATTAAACAAACAAAAAGAAATTGAGCAAAAGTATCTCCATAAAGAAGAACTTAGAAAACTTTTGTTCTCGATTTCTGAAGTTAAAGAACTTCCCGCTGCGATTTTAAATCTGCCCCCCTTAAGTTCATTTGAATCGTGCCATGTTCTTGTTCATGAAAAAGGAAAACCTGTCGGCCAGAATTATCTTGCGCTTCATGGAGAAAATGAAGAAACAAAACTCATTGCCGTCCAGAACTTCAATACACTTTTCAACCTTGTTAAAAAAAGTAAAAATAAAATCTTCAATCAATCGCTAAGCATGAAAGATGATTTATCTGTTGTCGGAAACTTTCTCGCCCGTGAAATTGATTTAAAAAACTATTCTGTTATTTACCTGGTTTCCAGAAACTCTTTTTTACCTCCCAGTATCGAAGAGCAGGAAGAATTTCAGGGACTGTCACTTTTTCTTCATCCATTGCTTGTGAAAATACTCGATAAAGAAAAAAATGATTTAAAAAAAGAAGTTCTAAGAAAATCGCTGGAAAATTTTCCGGAAAAAATTAACGTTAAGAAAAACGGACTGTCGATTTTCACCAACAAAAGTGATGAAACTGCCTTTGAAAATTCAAATCTGATGATTTTTCCTCTGGAAACTGAAGATCAGGTGACGATGGAGCTTTCAAATTTCAGTAAAGACCAGATCTCGACTGAACTTTATCACTCTCAACGCGTTTCACTTCTTGGTGAACTTTTGAATACACTTCAGCATGAACTTTCTAATCCTCTTTTTGGTTTGAACCTTACGAGTTCCATTCTGGAAAGTGAAACAACTAATCCGGAAACAGAAAGTATCTTGAATGAAATTTCACAGAACGCAAACAGGTCACAAACCATCATTAAAAATTTTTCTAATCTCTACAACGACCAGCAGGAATTTAAAATAATTAATCTTTATCGTTTTATTGATGAAGTTATGACGCTGACTAAAAGTGAAACAAGGGAAATTGCAAAATCTATTGAATGTATCGGTTTTGATCCTGGCTCTCCGGATGGTGACCTGGAGATTACCACAAACCCGACATGCTTAACGCAAATCATCTTTAACCTGACCATCAATGCGGCCCAGGCAATCAAAGAAAATCAATCAGGAGACTTTCGAAAAAATCATATAGTGATACGGCTGGCAAGACTGGATGACGAAGTCGAAATCTCAGTGATCGACGACGGTCCAGGCGTTAAAAATGATAATATTCAGGCCATTTTTCAGCCATTTTTTACCACCAAAGATTCGGGGACCGGACTCGGCCTCTCAATCTGTCAAAACCTTGCCCATCAATTGGGCAGTAAAATCGAATTTAAAAACAATTCCCCTTTAAATGGTGCAACTTTCTCGATAACATTACCTGTCTAGCACAGGGAGTTTTTTTGAAGAGAATTTTACTCATTGAAGATGAACCGTTGATTCAAAAGTCACTTAAAAAACTTTTGGAAAAGCGCGGAGTGGAAGTGACTGTTGAAAGTCGCGGCCGCGATGCTATCGGATTAATTCTCAATCAGCAATTTGACCGCATCATCTGCGATCTCATGCTTCAGGATATTTCCGGCTTTGATGTGATCGAAGAAGCAAAGGGTCGTTTTACAATGTCAGAGATCAGTAAACTTTTTATCATCATCACTGCTTACAGTTCTCCTCATGTCATCGAAAAGGCCACTCAATATGGCTGTCTGCTTTTATCAAAGCCATTTGAAAATATCGATGAAGCTCTAAACATCTTTTTATCTTCGGGAGGCACTGTTGGCCCAGCTTAAGAATATTACGATTGTCCTCAAGCCAAAAGTCACTGCCGAGTTCGAAAGTATTTTACCCAACCTTGCAACGTGGCTGCACAGAAGAAAAAAAGTTATGTTCTTTTTGTCGAAAGAAAAAGAGCGGCTGACCAAAATTTTTAAAGGTGATTTAAAAAATATCAATTTCATTGAAGAAGAAGAGTTACACAATGGAACAGATCTGATCATTACGATGGGTGGTGACGGAACTTTAATTGGTGTAGGAAGAAATGCCAAAAAAACATCTCCGCCAATTTTTGGTGTGAACATGGGACATCTGGGTTTCATTACTGAATTTTCCAAAGTGGAATTCTTTGATCAGCTTGAGCACACTTTAAAAGGAAACTATAAACTGACGACTCTTTCGCTTTATCAGGTGGAAGTTTTCAGAAAAGGAAAAACAACTTTTAAGGGAAGCTTTTTGAACGACCTCGTTATCAACAACAATCAGATTTCAAGAATGCTAACTCTCTCTGTTGAATCAGAAGGTGAGCATATTTATAACCTCTCTGGTGACGGTTTAATTATTAGTTCACCGATTGGATCGACAGCATACTCGCTCGCTGCCGGCGGGCCGATTATCAATCCAAGTGTTAATGCGATCACGCTGACTCCGATCTGCGCGCATAGCTTAACTCACAGACCTTTAGTTATTCCTGACAACACCAGTGTTGTCGTAAAAGCTGCGAGACCTGATGAACTTATTAAACTTACACTGGACGGGCAACAAGCTTTAGTCGTCACTTCACAGGACACGATCAAAGTTTCAAAAAGAAAAACAATACACGCGCGTTTGATTAAAAACCCAGAAAGGGCCTACTTCAGAACGCTTAAAGAAAAATTCACACATGGCACGAGGGAGATTAAATGAAAACAAATGAAACGCTTTATTTGAAATCATTAAACTTGCAGAACTTTGCAACTTTTGAAAATCAGGAAATTAAATTTGATATCAAGTTTAATGCGATTGTCGGAGAAACAGGTTCGGGAAAAAGTTTAATTCTCGATGCTCTTCAAATTATCTTTGGAGCGCGTGCAGATAAAAAACTTATCCGTAAGAATGCCGAGTTTGCTTCAATTGAAGCAGTCTTCTCTTCAAACGACGCTACGATTAAAAAATACTTCCACGACATCGGCCATCCGTTTGAACATGATGAAGTTGTTGTGAAGAGAATTATCTTTGCTAATGAATCTTCAAAATCATATTTAAACTTTCAGGCATGTTCTGCTTCGATTCTTGGTGCTTTTGCAAAAAGATTCGTAGACCTTGTGGGACAATTCGAAAACCAGAAATTATTAAGTGAAGACTATCAACTAGTGCTTCTCGATTCTTATTCGGGATTGTCTCACGACATCCGCGATTACCAGGCACTATTCACTCAATTAAGCGTCTTCAAAAAAGACTTCAATGAACTTCTTCAGGAAAAAAACCAGAGAGCTCAGAGAGAAGACTACATTCGTTTCCAGCTGGAAGAACTTGAAAAACTTATTCCCAGTGTTGAAGATGAAGTAGAACTTTTAAAGAAAAAAGACCTGGTTCTAAACGTTGAAAAAAGACAGGCCGTACTCGGCTCACTCGCAAGTGCAATATCTGATGACGAAATAAACCTTCTTGATATGCTAAAGTCTTGCCTGAACAAAGCTGACAAAAGCGCAGGAATTGTTTCAGAAGAAATCACAGCTAAACTTTATGAAGTTAAAGCTCTTCTTGAGGATGTGGCCTACGATCTTTCAAAAGATTTAAATGCAACACCCGAAGATGAAAATATCGAAGAGATTTTAGACAGGTTAGATACATACCAGAGACTAAAAAGAAAATTCGGCGGATCGACTGAAGAGATGATTAAAATCTTCGCTGAATTCCGCACTGAACTTGAATCATTTTCTCAAGTTGACGATAAAATTTCTCTTATCTCTAAAAAAATCCACGATCTTGAAGTTCGTTGCCAATCGTTCGCTGAAGAACTTCACAACATCCGCCTCGCTCGTGCTGAATCCCTTTCAAAAGAACTTACAAATAAAGTTCGCGAATTAAAAATGAACGGAGCTACTTTAAAAATTAATGTAACCAGAGGTGAAACTTTAGGAAGCAAAGGTTTTTCCAAGATCGATTTCATTGCAGAAACTAACCCGGGTGAAGGTTTCTTTAAAGTTAAAGAAATTGCTTCAGGTGGAGAGCTTTCAAGAATTCTATTATCAGTAAGACAAATTCTTTCAAGTAACGATACAATCTCCGTATTCCTGTTTGATGAGATCGATACAGGTATAGGCGGTGAAACGGCTTTATCAATCGGTAAATCGCTTCAGTCGGTTGCAGAATACTCTCAGGTACTAGCTATTACCCATCTTCCGCAAATCGCAAGTTTTGCTACACAGATCATTAACGTTTCTAAAACGACGAAAGTGATCGATGACCAGCCAAGAACTGTTTCAATTATCGAGCAGGCAATGGGTGCTAATAGAGAGAGCTTTATTAAAGCGATGAATCCAGAAATTTAAAAAATATCTTTGAAACTTATATTTCCGTCAGTGATGGAAATATAAGTTTTTGAGTTCTGAGCGTAGCCGTTATTTACATATTCATATCCATTCACTGAAACGTAATGATCTTTTACATGACTATGTCCGAGGACAATAACTTGTCTTGGATGTTTTTTGAAAAATGTCTCTGTTGAAAACCTGAAATTATCCTTTACCGGAGTCAGATCCGATTCTGTAGAATAACGTTTGTTATTTCTCTTGCGCGATTTTTCGGCCGAGTACTCTCCGATCGCTTTGATTAAAAAATGCGGCATCAGATAATTAGCATAGTAGCGTAGGGGAAAGGACGTAACGACGCCCTTCCAGATTCTATAACCGGGGTTTCCCAGCTCTATATCGTCGCCGTGAGCGAAGTATATTTTTTTATCAGCATCAAAAAATTCAAAAAATGGGGCCATGGCAAATAAGGATTTATCCAGGTCAGAATTCACTTCGAAGAATTTTTTATAAAGGTCTTTGATGTGAAAATCGTGGTTGCCTTCAACGTAACAAATACGTTTTCCGTTTTTAATGAGTTTTTTGATCTCATCAAAATACGCCTGATAACGAACGAAATATTGCGTGTGAGGACCGATCATTAAATCGAAAATATCGCCGAGAAGAAAAATGACGTCGCTAGATTGAACATCTGGATTGCGTAAAAAAGTAAGGAGTAAAACCTCAGCAGGATCTCCAGCTCTTTTCACATGTACGTCTGATATGGCAGCAAATTTCATAAGTCATTATGGTTCTTTTTACGACTTATGTAAATCTTAGTTGGCCTTTTTCGTCTGTTGTTGAAGGAGGACCTGATGTGTGACGAATTCAACAAGATACTCTTTATCTTCTTTTGAAATGTCAGTGAATCTGAATGCGATTTTGTAACCGCCGTATGGAAGACTGTCCAGCTTGAAACGATCGATTGTCACAGCATTTGTACACTCTGCTTTGACTTTTATTTTTCTGCCGTAAATATCAAGAACTAAAACCGGAAACTCTTTACCCTTTGCGACGACCATTTTATCCGTTTTCGGAAGAATGATGGCAATCCCGCCGAGACTGATATCAAAAATTGATTTTTTCATAATCATTTTATTGATTTCCATACTCACGTAACAAGTCTTTAACGGCTGAAGGCGCTCATGTTTTCTGCGTTCATAGAAAGAGTATTCTTTTGGCACATAGATTTTAACTTTTTTCTCTGTGCTCACACTCTTCAATTCGGCCGTAAAAGATACTGACAACTCTGGAACATAAATATTTAAAATTCTGTTCCCTGAAATTACTTTAGACAAAGATTCGTGGTGCTCCGGTTTTACATCCATTTCGATTTCGCCGTAATCTTTTCTGTAAGCTTTAATCTTTAGCTCACACTTTTCGACTACTCCACCGAAAGAATGCCAGGCATAGAATGAGAAGTTCCCTTGAACCGCATCAACTATCATTCTATCAAAATCTTTTCCTGCCTTTTGCTCTTTCATATATATCTCTATATTTCTACTTCTGCTTTTTCCTCCATAAACCTCTTTCCGG
>JACMNL010000097.1 GCA_014378525.1 Bacteriovorax sp. | reverse complement strand
GGATCTTCAACATACTCGACGGCCACACCCTGATAGCTCAATGTGTTCGCGAGATCTTTAACGTAGTTTTTTCCATTCTGAGTTTGAGTTGTACTTTTAATAGTAAAAAGTTGATCCGAATTTAGTGGCGGATTAACTGCGGCCGCTACATGTCTATCGACTTCAGTGTTATGAAACCAGGAAGGACTTGAGCAAGACGAAACGAAAAGTGCCAGAACTAGAATTAAAGATGACATTGCTTTCAAACGCAAAACCCCGGTTAGAATATTACCTAGTAATCTTCTCGGGTAATTGCCTTTAAAACTTAAATTCGTTAACGACTTTCAGGCGCTTAAGTCACATATATCCAAAAAATCAGTGATACTTTTTCTAAATTTGAATCAAAACTCCAAAATGAATTTTAATTACCTCTATATAGATAAGCGTGGATGTCTGCCTGAATTGAAAGTCCATAAACAGGAGTTTCAAATGAAGAAAAAATTCAGAAAAAATTTTCAGTTCACACTAACGAATTATAAAGGAGCAGGAAGACCTGCCATTCACGATGCGGGAATCAGGCATACATCCAGGCCTGAACTTCACCGGCCTTGTTCACTTCATCTTACAGTAAAGATCAAAAAGATTAAGGCAGACATCAAAAATAAAACCATTCTTCATTTTTTAAAGCGTGCGATTTTGAATTCGCGGAAGCAGGGGCTTAAGGTGATTCATTTCTCGCTGGAGTATGATCATGTTCATTTATTAATTGAGGCAGACAACAATATCGTTCTGGGTAAAGGGATGAAGTCATTTGGGGTGACGCTTAGTAAAGCGATTAACAAAGTTAAAAATCAGAAAGGTGGAGTTTATAAGCACAGGTACCATTTCAGGCAGATATCCTCGGCCAGGCAATTAAAGAATGTCATGAAGTATATTTTCTTGAATGGCGTGAAACATAAGACAGCGAATAATATAGTGAGTCCGTTTAATTCGATTTCAGCTGAGGAGAAGTACTTTTTATTTTATAAGAAAGCGATGAAATATGATTTTGATTTGATGAGATTGCTGGATAGGGCGAAGATTTTTTACAGGGAGCTGGAGTTCTTATAAAAAAGGCCGGCGATTAAACCGGCCCTGAAAAATTATAGAGCGAGATTAGTCAGTTCCTGCATCAACTCTTGCGTGCGGTTAACGAAAGCTTCACGGTCTTCGTGTTTTAAACCTTCGCTTGAAATGTGAGCAAGGTCTTCAACGTAGTGACATATTTTTTTCACTAAAGCATCGTTACCTTTTTCATGGAGCTTCAATGCATTTTGAATGATCGGGCTTCCCGGATTGATGACTAAAGTTTTCTTGATAGGGAACATAGCATCGTTGCCCATGCTCTTTGCCATCTGGTGCATTCTCTTCATCTGCTCATCCACTTTGAAGTAAGCAGGTGACGTTGAGTTTTTAATTTTTACGATTTCGATGTCTTTTAATCCACCGTGGTTAAGTGAGTCCATGTCCTCTTCTTCTTCAGTGTGAGCACCGTGCTCTGTTTTTCCGATTAAGATATTTGTGAACAGGTCTTTTACTTTTACGTCTGAGTCTGTCGTTGCATCCTGTTCAAGAAGAGTGTGGATTTCTGAATCGACAGAAGCGAAGTGATAAGTCGTCTCACCTTGTTTTGTCATCTCTACGTGTTGAGTGAAGTGTGGATCGATGTATGATTCAGTTTCGATCGCCTGCAGACCAACCGATAATAATTCTTTCCTTAGAGCGTGATCTGATTTTCCTTTTTCAAAATAGAGAACCTTATCTCCAAGTTTTGCCTGGAAAGATTCTGGAATTGATTCTTTGTATTCTTTAAGAGTGACATACTTTCCTTCTGAGTTTTTGAAAATGACGTAGTCTCTCATCATCTCATCAAACTTAGAGTCAGAGATCGCTCCGTATTTAATAAAGAGTTGAATGTCTTCCCAGATTGATTCATAGCGAGCGCGGTCGTTGTTGAAAAGTTTCTTTAAACTCTCTGCGACTTTTTTAATAACGTAGTTTGAGATTTTTTTAATGTTCGGGTCACCTTGAAGTGATGAACGTGAAACGTTTAGAGGAATATCGCTTGAATCAATTGATCCTTTTAGAAGAGATAAAAATTCAGGAACGATATCTTTAACGTTGTTGGAAACGAAAACCTGCTTGTTATAAAGCTTGATGTTCGATTCGTTGAAAGGTTTGTTCGGGTTTAGTTTCGGGAAAAAAAGTACACCGTCTAAAGTAAACGGGTGGTCTACGCGAAGGTGAATCCAGAATAGAGGATCGCCGTCCATCGGGAATTGTTTTTTATAGAACTCGATGTAGTCAGCGTCTTTTAATGTTGTCGGATCTTTTTTCCAGATTGGTTGAGTTTCGTTTACTAAACCTGGGTTAGCAGACTCTTCAACTGCTTCGGCGTCTTTCACGAAAATTTCATACGGCATGAAATCGCAGAACTTCTTAAGTGTTGCAGACACTTTCCACGCACTCAGAAATTCTTCTGATTCAGCGTTCACATGTAGAGTGATTCTTGTTCCTACATCTGATTTAGTTGAAGACTCGAATTCATAATCCGTTTCACCTTCGCAAACCCATTTTGTAGGTATTGCACCTTCGTTCATTGAAAGAGATTCCAATTCAACTCGGTTTGAAACCATGAAAGCAGAATAAAAACCAAGACCGAATTTTCCGATGATGTCAGAGTTCGGTGTGTTTCCCTGATCTTTCATTTTCTGGACAAATTCTTCTGCGCCTGAGAAAGCGAGTTGAGCGATATATTTTTCCACTTCAGCTTCGGTCATTCCGAGACCGTTGTCTTCGATCACAATAGTCTTTGTTGGTTTATTAACAGTGACCGTGATTTTTCCTGAAGGGATTTCCTGGTTTGATGTGCGGCCCAGTGTCGCACGTTTTGTGATCGCGTCAGTAGCGTTAGCTACTAATTCGCGAAGAAAAATATCGTGTTCAGAGTAAAGCCATTTTTTGATGATAGGAAAAATGTCTTTTGTATTAACACTAATCGTTCCTTTGCGTGACGTCATAATTGCAATCTCCTGTAAGTATACTTAAAATAGTTGAACTACAATATGAGTACGAACTAAGCAGAGTCAAGGTTATGGAAGAAAAAAATAATGAATTAAATACGCCTCGTGATGTCCTGATTATTACCACTGGCGGCACAATAGAAAAAACCTACGATGAATTCGACGGTTCACTGGAAAATCGCGGGACAAGTATACGTAACCGCATTCTTTCAAAATTGCGCATGCCTTATACGCACTTAGTGATTCATCCACTTATGTCAAAAGACTCTCTGTACATGGACGACAACGATAGAAAAATAATCGGTGAGACCATCAATACTGAAATGAAAAAAAATTCTCCCATCGTAGTTCTTCACGGAACAGATACCATGGAGCATAGTGCGCGCTACTGTTTTGATCACATAAAAAATCCAACTGTCGCAGTTGTATTTACCGGTGCGATGATTCCCATGGGTTTCGAAGATACGGACGCAACCCAGAATGTAACGGAAGCTATACTAGCTTCAAAATTACTAGGTCCTGGATTTTATATTTCATTTCACAACCAGATTTTCAAAGTCCCGCATGTTCAAAAGAACAAAGAAAAAAGAACCTTCGAAGCAAAATAAAAGGATGCCTGTTTGAATTCAATAAAAGTTTATGGAAGTTTTTTAAAAGAGTCTTTTGAAGAAACAAAAAACAACTTCAGAGTCTATCTCGGTTGTTACATTGCCTTTATTTTAGTGAATTTTATCAGCAGTATTCCATGGGTGGGAATGGGCCATGAAGACAATAGTTTTTATTCCATCATTGCCAATATTTTTGTAGGTCTCTTTAGTCTGGTGATTGTTGTTTCTGTGATCATGATTGAAAAAAGCAGAATCAATTTGAAAGAAAAAGAAAAACTTTTTTATGCAGCTCCGACCTACTTGATCTACACACTTTATTATTCGATTGTTTTAATGATCGGCCTCGCATGTTTTATTGTTCCGGGAATTATCGTGGCAGTTGGTTTTGGAATGGTTCCGGTAGCGGCCGTTCTTATCGATAGTGACAACGTGAATTATTTTAAAGTCAGCTGGAGAATGGCAAAAAAAGATGCTGTGATGATGACCATATTTACTCTCGCTTCAATACTCGCTGAACTGGTGGGGGTCGCTCTCGATTTGATTCCTGACTGGCGTGTAAAGCTCGGTGTAAACCTTATGTACTCATTTATCGATGCACTGGTTTTAATTGTCATTACAAAGGCCTCTGTGAAGGTTTTTTACCATCTGCAGTCGCGCTTAAACGAAGCTCGTTGATTGCCAACAAATAGACCCACATTCAAAAAAATAATGCTCAGGCATTTTTAGGCGTTTGGGCCGCTAGCCCCCTGAAATGACACTTGTTGATTCGTTTACTCGGTCATTTTCTCCTATGATAGCGCTTTTAAAATTAAAATAAGAGTTATCAACAACCGAGAAGATAAGTCATGGGGACTAAGAACACATTTAAACTCACGCGTATTTTAAACTTATCAGTTTTGATGGGTTCATTAATACTTTCTTCGTGTGTGCAAAATGCAGGTGTTCGTGCGAAGTCTGCAGTCTCGGGTTCTAGTTTAAAAACAGGAACGACAGGGACGGGGACAGGCTCACTTCCGAATAACACGGTTATTGGAGCAGGTGATACACTTCAATCAGTGAAAGTTGAACTTTCACATTTAGTTGATCCCATCGATGGAACTTATAAAAAGAAAGTTTCAATTCCAAAAAACTACAAAGGAAATTTATACATTGCCGGTCTGAACATCGCTGCTGTTCAGGATAAGCTGATTAAAGTTCGTTTTAACTTTGGTACTGACAACCAGTCAGTGACATTGAATGCAACCGTTGCTCGCGCGCCGGGGATTGTTCCCACAACGGAAATTCAGGTTCTGGTTGTTGATATGAACAACAAGCCGTTTGAAAAAATGCGTCTGGGTTACGATTTGTACGACTATAATGATTACACATCAAATCCATCTAAAGCTCCGGTACAGGATTCCCGTGACAGCGGTCTATACTGTCGTGGTTTAAATCTAGTGGACGATCCGACTTTTGATAACACTTCGACAACTGCAACCTGTTCATCAACAGGAAGTAAATGTCTGTACGCTTATGCGAAAGTTACAGATGCCACTCTTTACAACGCCAGTGGAATAACTGCTATTCCAACTCGTCCACAAGTATGGACTGAAGCTAGCAGCGTAAGAAGTCCTACAATGGCCGTTGCTTCTTCATCAATGTGTCTTCCTGACTTTGAAGACGTCAATGGAGTGAATACACTATTTAATCTTCCAACTTATTTAACAGGTCTTGCTTCGGGAACTCTTGTAACAGATGACCATATCGTGAGCGGATCACACGTTGTTACTTACGGAGCTTTTTATAAAGGCCCATACAGAGCAATCAATCAGGGTGCATGGAATATTTCAGGTGGTGCTTTATTTAGTTACAGCACAACTGCTGGTGTAGCTCCGACAGGTCTGTTTGAATTATCTTATGACGGAACTGTTGGATACAGATCATTTTTATTCCCACGTGCCGGGATCATTTCTTTAAACCAGGACGTAAAATACCAGGGGTCAACTGACCGCTTCGGGCTAAGAGGAAATCTTGTTGCCGATTCTACTGGCGCATCTAAATATGTTGATGGTTGTAACATTCGTGTAATGAATTACGATCCTGCTACAACAGAAGGAATCCAGTCTTGTAATGTTAACGGATCAATCGAAGTTTTTTACATGAAAGACGGAGCAGAAGTTAGCATCACGAAAGATCATTCAATCAAACTTCAGTTGTTAAAAAAATCTCTTCTGAATTCTGAAGGAAAAGAAGTTTTAGCATCGGCATTCAAGCAGTGTGATACTTCTTCAACATGCGGATCTTCAGAATGTTGTTTCAACAAACGTTGCTGGTCAAAAGAGCTCGTCACTCAATGTGTGGATCAGGTTCCTGTAAATGGAAACCGCCCGGTTGGTGAAGTCTGTTCTTCAGATTACGAATGCTCAAGCTTATGCTGTAATACTTCAACTGGATCTTGTCAGCCGCATAATCCAAACGGAACTGTCCCTGTGTTATGTAATAAAACTGCAGGTCAGCGTTGCGTATCTCAGGAATTCTGTAAACCTGAATTTGTTGCGACTTGTAAACTTACCAAGCTTTCTACTCTTAACGCCAACGGTACCGTTGCCTGCGCGATGAGATGCCCGGCCATTTCTACTTATGGCTCTTGTACCGGCGGATACTGCGTACCTCCTGCTGTTCCAGCTATCCCTAAATGGGATGGTGTTGATTGCACCGGAGCAGTTGACCCTTAGGCATTCAATCTCTAAAATAAAGCAGAACTAATTTTAGAGGCATTAAAAACTATGTTTAATAAAGACTGTTACCTTGACCATGTTGCGATCGCTGTATCGAACTTAGACCGCGCTCAAAAAGTATGGGAAGACTTAGGTCTTACTTTCGATTCTGTTCGCGAAGAAGTACCTTCACAACAAGTGACAACTGCATTTGCTCACGTCGACGAACACGCTCACATCGAACTTGTCTGCCCGATCAACGAGCAGGGACCGATCCAGAAATTCATCGAAAAAAATGGGGAAGGAATTCACCACATGAGTTTTAAAGTTCCTGATGTTCAGAAAAAAACCGAAGAGCTACAGGGACTCGGATATAAAATGATCTACGAAAAGGCCGTTCCAGGTGCGAACAACTGTCTCGTAAATTTCATACATCCAAAATCTACTGGTGGTATTTTAATTGAAATTGCTACAACACAGAAGGCCTGAAGTATATGAATACGCAATCACAAATTTATCTTCCGAAAATGACTTTGATTAATAAAATTTTAATCATCATGTCGGCGGCCGCTTTCATTTTAAATTTTATACTAGAGCGATTCTCCGGCATCGGCGGACTCTCAAATTTTTTCGGACTTTCTGCAAGTGCCGTTTTCACCGGCCATGTTTATCAGATGATCACATATCCTTTTTTATCCAACTCAATCATCGAAGTGATTTTAAATTGTCTTATGCTTTGGTTGATGGGTTCCGAGTTCGAAGCGAACTGGGGAACTAAAAGATACTTAAGTTTTATCATTACAACAGTTATTGGCGGTGCAGTTTTATACCTTGCCGTGATTGGACTTTTCTTTTCATCTAACGGCGCACTTTATTCATTTCCTCTAACAGGTTTTTCCGGCATCGTCGGCGCACTCTGCCTGGCCTACGCTGTAATTTATCCTGATCGCATTTTTTCTTTCCTGATGATCATTCCCGTTAAAGCAAAATATTTTTGCATGATCCTGGTTGTAATCTCCCTTTACCAGGGAATCGCTTCACCAACAGGGATCGGGGCGTGGGGACAACTCGGGGCCATCGCCTCGGCCTATTTATTCATGATTGTGATCTCACACCGCAATTTTAAGCTGCTTTCCGATAGAATGGGGAAAATGACGCAGACGAAAGCTGCTAAAAAGAGCAAAGCGAAGCTTTCCATCGTAAAAGATGACAACGATACACCTCCTAAGTATTGGCAATAAGCATCTTTGATGCTAGATTTCCCAATACAAAAAAATTATTCCACTTTTGAATGGGGCATATATGAGACTATCTAGAGCACTAACTGAAAAGCTAATGGACGTTCGTTTAAGAGATAAACTACTTGCTGAAGGGAAACTTTCTAAAGAAGAAGTTAAAAAATTCTTGGATGGTATTGCTGATGAACAAAAAAATTCATCTTATACAGATGATCATTCTGACGACGAAGAGTAGGTCGAAAAAATTCAGCCGTAGCTGAATTTTTACTATGCTTGAAAAAGCTAAAAGTAGATTGATGAATTAGAGTTCGACCTACATGTACGTAACTAAAAATAAATTTTGAAATAGAAAAGGCCACCTTCGGGTGGCTTTTTTTTACTTTTTTTAGGATTATTTTGGAGGAGTGGAGTACTAAGTTTACTTAATTAGAAAAAGTTTGAAGTAGATACCCGAGATAAGTGTTGCAAGAATTCCGCCTTGCCACATCATGATAGAGCTCATGCGGTCGAATTTTTTATCGAATTTCTCTTCAAATTTTTCGAAGCGTGATTCAAAGCGCTTTTCGACAGATTCAAATTGTCTGTCGATGGATTTAAATTGATTATCAATATTTTCAAAGTTTTTAGAAATGTTTTGGAATTCTCCGCGGAACTCCTGATCCATATGATCAAAATGATTTGTTTGAGCTTTTAAAGATAAAATGAGCATATCCTCTGTTGAAATTTTTTCCTTTTCAACTTTATTGAGGATCTCTTGGCTTTTTTGGTGAAGCCATTGATCAAAAAAATCGTTTCCAAACATTCTTTCTCCCATGAGAAATCCTCCGATATTGAAAGATTATAGCATATGGGGAGCAAAAGTAGAATCACTTCCTAAATTACAAGATATTGGAATTCTTAACCCTTATTAAAAGCATTTTAAATTTT
>JACMNL010000096.1 GCA_014378525.1 Bacteriovorax sp. | reverse complement strand
ATAGGCCGTTGAAAACGACAGAAAGATAGCAGCAAAAATGAGGAGGACGTACATTCTCATATGGAGAATAGTTTAACACTAAGATGGATAATTTGTGTTGGCCCAATGTCAATTTTTTGGATTTTAAGGGCGCTTGCCTGTTCTGACATAGTTGGAAAGCATCTGAACTGAGCTGGTTATGGCCTCGTCTATGTCAGTGCTGTTATAGAGATTGCCGACGTGGGCATAAATTTTTTTGGATTCTTTGGTTACAATATCAATTTCCACCCAGAAACTCCCGTTCATTTTATTGATGCTTAGGCGGCCAAGAAGAAAATCCTGGCCCTCAAGTTTAATAAAATATTCAGCGGGAAATTCCTTGATCTGCATTTAGCCTTTGCCTTTCGTCTCAGTAGAATTTTTATCCATGCGCTCTAAATATTCAATGATCATTCCGGCAACATCTTTTCCAGTCGCAGTTTCAATTCCATTTAATCCAGGAGATGAATTTACTTCCATGATTAAAGGCCCGCGGGAAGAGCGAAGCATATCCACACCAGCTAGATTTAATCCCAGCGCTTTCGTAGCATCGAGTGCAGCCTGTCTTTCTTCTGCAGTAATCTGGATAATTTTTGCTGTTCCACCTCTGTGAAGATTTGATCTGAACTCTCCTGCTTTGGCCGTTCTCATCATCGACGCCACAACCTGATCACCGACAACAAAACATCTGATATCCGAGCCGCGTGCTTCTTTGATAAATTCCTGAACTAAAATGTTTGCATCCATTTCTCTGAACGCATCGATCACCGATTCTGCAGCGGCGTCTGTTTCGGCGAGAACAACACCTTTCCCTTGAGTTCCTTCTAAAAGTTTTACAACAAGGGGTGCTCCACCAACTAATTTAATTAACTCTTGTGTCATTTTTGTTGAATGCGCAAACCCTGTCACCGGAAGGCCTAGACCTTTTCTCGACAAGAGTTGCAGAGATCTCAGTTTGTCGCGGGCGCGGGCGATGGCCACACTTTCGTTTAATGAAAAAACACCCATCATTTCAAACTGGCGTATAACGGCCGTTCCATAGAAGGTAATTGACGCACCAATCCTGGGAATGATGGCATCAAAATCGTTGAGCTCTTTATCCTGATAATGAACCATCGGCTTTTGCGAAGTGATGTCCATGTAACATTTAAGTGTGTCGATGACTTCAACTTCGTGGCCTCTTGCTTTCCCTGCTTCAACCAGACGTTTGGTTGAATAAAGACTTCCGTTCCTAGAGAGGATGGCGATTTTCATTAAGGTAATTCCTTTTTAGGTTTAAGCAAATTATGTTTGGATGGATTTATAAGGAAGCGGCCGTTTAAAGCTTCGCGCCCGATAAGCATTTTAAAGCCCATCAGATCGCGGTTAATCAACGTTACTTCTATTTCGAATCGCTCAGTTCCCATTTTTATTTCCGTCTTCACAACCGGCCTTAAACTTTTTTCACCGTTGGAGCTTTTAATGTATCTTTCTTCGATAAAAGGAGACTTGATCCATAGGTGTTTCCCTTCGTCAGTGATGAACAAAAATCGTACAATTTTTTTTCCGTCCACGTGAAGGATTTCAATTTTATCAGCATGCAGCGCTGAAGTTTTCGCACCGGTATCAATCTTTGCTTTTAAATCTTTTAACTTAAATTTGGGCAGGCTAACGGTTTCTCTCCACCCGACAAATTCCATATCACTCTTTTCTACTTTCATAATTCCCCAAATAAAACTCACTTAATAGTGCCACATGAGTTCACCAAAAAATAGCGCCAATTAACTTTTTAAACAAGGCTAAAAATAACCTATTTTAATTTCTCTATATAAGCTTTTCCATTCATGAAACGTTGGAGTATAATCTGGTTGTTAACTCACATTTAGAAAACGATTCTTTTCCAAGGGGCACCTTCCTATGAGTTCTAAATCTTCGTGCTCGTTCCTCAACTCTGTTGTTAAAAAACAGATCATGGGTGTTTCGGGACTTCTTCTCTGCGGTTTTGTTCTTACACATTTACTCGGTAACATGACGTTGTTTATTGGAAGTGATGCTTTTAATAAATACTCTTACGCATTAACGAGCAATCCACTTATTTATTTTGCTGAAGCTGGATTACTTGCCATTTTTCTGGTGCATATATTGATGGCGATAAAATTAGTTATCGAAAATAATGCTGCCAGACCAGTGCAGTACTACACACGAAAACATTCGGGCCGTGGATCAACTTTCGCTTCGTCAACGATGCCGATCTCTGGAGTGCTTACATTAATCTTTTTAGTGATTCACATTCTCGGATTAAAATTCGGAACTCATTATGAAACGGAAGTTCATGGTGTAGTGATGAGAGATATCTATAAAACTACGATTGAATATTTTCAGGACCCGCTTCACGTTTTATTTTACATCATCGCTGTGACATCTTTAGGTGTTCACGTGAGCCACGGTTTCTGGTCAGCGTTTCAATCGCTGGGATGGAATCACCCGAAGTATATGCCAAAGATTAAACTGGCCGCTACGGCATTTGGAATTTTAGTTTCTGTAGGATTCTCTGCTCTGGCAGTCTTCTGTTATTTCCAAGGAGCAAAATAATGTCAAACTTTAAAAAACTAGATGGAAAAACACCAACAGGACCAATTGCTGACCGCTGGAATGATCATAAATTCCACATGAAAATTGTGAACCCTGCCAACAAAAGAAAATACAGCGTGATTGTTGTAGGAACCGGACTTGCCGGTGGATCAGCTGCTGCCTCTCTTGCAGAACTAGGATATGAAGTCACAACTTTTTGTATCCAGGATTCACCAAGACGCGCGCACTCGATTGCTGCTCAAGGTGGTATCAACGCTGCAAAAAATTATACCAACGACGGCGACTCTGTTCACCGTTTATTTTATGACACTGTAAAAGGTGGAGATTACCGCGCTCGTGAATCTAACGTTCACAGACTTGCTGAAGTTTCAAATAACATCATCGATCAGTGTGTGGCACAAGGTGTACCGTTTGCCCGTGAATACGGTGGAACATTATCAAACAGATCGTTCGGTGGATCTCAAGTCTCGCGTACATTCTATGCCCGTGGACAAACAGGTCAGCAGCTTCTTCTTGGCGCATACTCTGCGATGATGAAAGAAGTTCACAACGGAAAAATTAAATCGCTTACACGCCGTGAAATGGTGGAGCTGGTTATCGTTAACGGTAAAGCCCGCGGGATCATCACAAGAAATTTAACTACCGGTGAATTCGAAAAACATATGGCCGACGCTGTAATTTTAGCGACTGGTGGATACGGAAACGTTTTCTATCTTTCGACAAACGCAAAAGCATCAAACGCTTCAGCAGCATTCCGCGCTTACAAAAAAGGTGCTTATTTCGGAAACCCATGTTTCACGCAAATTCACCCGACATGTATTCCGGTTTCAGGGGATCACCAGTCAAAACTTACGTTAATGTCTGAGTCACTAAGAAACGACGGACGCGTTTGGGTTCCAAAAGCAAAAGGAGACAAACGTCCACCTGCTCAAATTCCTGAAGAAGAAAGAGATTACTATCTCGAGCGAATTTATCCATCATTTGGTAACCTTGTTCCACGTGACGTAGCAAGTAGAAACGCAAAAAATATGTGCGACGCTGGATTCGGAGTGGGATCAACTGGTCTTGCCGTTTATCTTGATTTCGCTTCTGCGATTGCAAGAGAAGGCGAAGATAAAATCCGCGCACGTTACGGAAACCTTTTTGAAATGTACGAGCAGATCACTGACCAGGATCCATACAAGGGTCCAATGATGATCTACCCTGCTATTCACTATACAATGGGTGGTCTGTGGGTTGATTACAATCTTATGTCAAACATCGAAGGTCTTTTCGTTATAGGAGAAGCAAATTTCTCTGACCACGGAGCAAACCGCCTTGGAGCTTCTGCTCTAATGCAAGGTCTTGCTGACGGATACTTTGTTATTCCTTACACAATCGGTGACTACTTCGCTTCAAACAAATTTGAAAAGCTTGATCCGAATCACGCTGAGTTTGAAACAGCGATGAGTGCTGCAAAAACAAAATACAACAAGCTTCTTGCAGTCAACGGAACAAAAACTGTTGATCATTTCCACAAACAACTTGGTCACATCTTGTGGGACAACGTCGGTATGGCGAGAAATGAAGCTGGACTAAAAAAGGCCATCGATCAAATCAGAGCTGTTCGTGAAGCTTTCTGGAGCGATGTAAAAGTTACTGGAACAAACGTAGACGTAAACACTGAGCTTGAAAAAGCAGGACGTGTGGCAGACTTCTTAGATCTTGGTGAGCTAATGGCATTAGATGCATTAGAGAGAACTGAGTCTTGCGGTGGACACTTTAGAGAAGAGTCGCAAACGGAAGAAGGTGAAGCAAAACGTGACGATGAAAATTTCGCACACGTTGCTGCCTGGGAATATCAAGGGGACGGTGCAAAACCACTTCGTCACATTGAAGAACTGAAGTTTGAATACGTTAAATTAACTCAAAGATCATACAAATAAGGAAGGTTCACCATGGGTGGAAATAGTACAGATACAATGTCTCTTAAGTTAAAAATCTGGAGACAAAAAAATTCAAAAGATAAAGGCGGAATGGTTGATTACACTCTTGATGGAGTATCACCGGACATGTCTTTTCTTGAGATGCTTGATGTTTTAAACACAAAACTAATTACTGAAAAGGGCGACTCGATCGCTTTCGACCACGACTGCCGCGAAGGGATTTGTGGAATGTGTTCTCTAATGATCAACGGCCAGGCCCACGGTCCTCAGGCGAACACAACAACATGTCAGCTGCATATGAGAAAATTTAAAAACGGTGACGAGATCGTTATCGAGCCATGGAGAGCAAAATCTTTTCCTGTAGTAAAAGATTTAATGGTTGATAGATCGGCCTTCGATAAAATCATGGCCGCAGGTGGATACGTTAACGTGAACACTGGAAATGCTCCTGATGGAAACGCGATTCTTATCGGCCAGGGCGATGCGGAACTTGCGATGGACGCTGCTGCCTGTATCGGTTGTGGTGCCTGTGTAGCAAGCTGTAAAAATGCTTCTGCAATGCTTTTCGTATCAGCTAAAGTTTCTCAATTAGCACTTCTTCCGCAAGGACAAGTTGAAGCTGAGTCCCGCGCATTAGCAATGGTTGATAAAATGGATGAGCTTGGATTCGGAAATTGCACGAACGAAGCTGAGTGTGAAGCTCAATGTCCGAAAGGAATTAAGCTTGATAACATCGCACGTATGAACCGTGGTGTTGTTAAAGGTTTATTCGCAGCTAGAAAATAATTAAAAAAAATTCTAAGGGCATCCTTCGGGGTGCCCTTTTTTGTTTCAGGCACTCATGTTTTTATATTCTAATACCATTAAAACTTTCATTGCCCGGGTCCGCGAAGACGTGCGTGAGATCGTTAATGTGGAAATGAAAATGAAGATGGAGCGAAGCCGCGTTCTTTATCAGGGAATTTTTTATCCGCTAAACATTGTCGTCTTCGAAGACAATTCACGCCTTGGGTATTTCGATTCCCGTACCTATGAATTAGGTTTATCAAAAAAATTAATGTATCAGGCCCACGATAAAGTTTTAAAAAACGTTATCCGCCATGAACTCGCCCACTTTGTTGCTTTCATCATATACGGGCCTAGGGTCATGCACGGTGAAGAGTTTAAGGAAATTTGCAGAAGTTACGGATGGGATGACGAAGTTGAAAAAGCTTATGGAAACGTCTCGCTGGAAAATGAAAAGATTGAAGGCGATCTACATACTCAGAAACTTTTAGAACGCCTTAAAAAACTTCTCGCTTTAACTTCAAGTGATAACCCTCATGAAAGAGAGCTTGCAACTTTAAAGGCCAATCAACTTCTTTTAGAGCACAACTTAGATATGACCAGACAGGTGCATGTTGAAGATGAAACGATTTATGTTTCGCGCGTTCTCGAAGCTTCTCGAAAACAAACCAAACATGTTGTTATTTACGAAATATTAAAAACATTTTTCGTGTCGCCAGTTTTTAATCACGGCACAGGAATTTTTTATCTGGAAGTTATCGGTGACCGTACGAGTGTGGAACTTGCCGAGTATGTCGCCCACTTTCTAGATCATGAACTCGAAGTGATGTGGAAAGAAGCTAAAAAGAAAAATCCAGATTTTAAAAATATCGCTGCTAAAAATTCTTTTTTAAGAGGCGTTTCAAAAGGCTATATTGAAAAGATTGAATCGCAGAAGAAAAAGTCAGCACAAAGCTTTGAACTGGCATTGATTGAAAAAAATCTGCAGAAACAATTGAAGACGGTTTATTCGCGAATTGGGCATTCATCAATGAGTGCGGGCTCTCATCATCATGGTGCCAATGCTGCTGGAGTTGAATCTGGTCGAAATTTAAGTATTAAACCTGGCATTAGTAACAAGTCAGGTAAAACACTTTTACTGTCATAAATGAAGGGCCCGAAGGCCCTTCATTTTGTGATTAGTTTTTAGAAATTAAAGTTTCTTTATTCGATACTGCTTTCGACATCACACCATTGAACGGCGTTTCTGCCACGTAATAAATCTTGTAGTTTCCATTAGGAATTGTATTCGTTCTGAATCCTAATCTCATGTGCTCTACAACCTGAGTTGTAAGTCTTGTTGCAACGATTTTTCCTGATGAGTCTTCAACATAAAAAGTTACACGTTGAGGAATAACCGGAGAAGCATTGATATCGATGTCGAATTCAATTCTGTCTTTTTGTGGTTTAGATAAATCTACGCCT